>CACXFP010000271.1 GCA_902766985.1 uncultured Bacteroidia bacterium
ATTATCCGGTCGCGGGATACGACTACTGCTCCGATGGGAATCTCTCCCTCATCTGCAGAGAGCCTGGCCTCTTTCAGGGCCTCGGCCATGTATTTTTCGTCCTTGTTGTCCATCGGGGATAAAAAAAGCAGGCTCGCTTGAAGCCTGCCACTCTGCCATCCTGGCCTTAGAACCTGTTCTCGTCGGAAACGGTGAGTTTCTTGCGGCCGTGGCGGCGGCGGGATGCGAGCACCCTGCGTCCGTTGGGCGTGCTCATACGCTCACGGAAGCCATGCTTGTTGACGCGCTTGCGTACATGGGGCTGGTATGTTCTTTTCATATCGTGTGATTTTTATATTTCCAAAAAGGACTGCAAATTTAAGCCTTTTGTATTTAAATCCAAAAATTTTCCAGAATAAAATCAAATTCTTTCGATATCTACGACGAACTTTCCCTCAAAGTACGGACCGGCGAGCCAGGAATCCACTTCCCAGGTCCTTACCGAACCCTTGGGAAGCCGGAACCTTCCCATCAGGGCAGCGATTTCTTCGTTGATTCCTCCGCCTTTCAGGCAAAGGATGTCCCTGGAGAATTTCCCTTTTACCCAGGGATAGAAATCGGTGAGGGAGGCGACGGCCCTGGAGACTACGAAATCGAATTCTCCGGGAAGCTTCTCCGCCCTTTCGTTCACCGTCTCTGCATTCTCCAGTCCTATGGCGGTGGAGATTTCTTTTGCCACCGTGATTTTCTTTCCGATCGAATCACAAAGGGTGAAGCTGACTGATGGGAACAGGATTGCCAAGGGTATTCCCGGAAAACCTCCTCCCGTGCCCAGGTCCAGTACGGAGATCCGGCCTTCCTGCCACATGGCCTCCAGTTCCGGTCTTCGGACAGTCAGGTACCTTGCTATCGCGAGGGAATGAAGAACATGGTGCTCATACAGGTTTCCGATGTCTTTCCTTGAAACCACGTTTATCTTTTCGTTCCAGTCCGAGTACAGGTTCTCCAGGGAGAGGAACTGCCTTTCCTGTTTCCCGGTCAGGGTTGGGAAGGCCTCCCTGACCTTTTCTATGAATGATTTTCCGTCCATTATTTCCCTTCATCGTCGGCGCGCATCCTGTCGACCATGGCCTTTGCGCGTTTTATCCTGGTTTTCACCGTATTGAGTCCCATCCCGAGGTCTTCGGCAATCTCGTTGTACTTCATGCCGTCGATAACCCTCTTCATCGCTACCGTGCGGTAGAGTTCCGGGAGCCTGGTCACGTAGCCTACCGTCTTCTCGTGTTCTTCATCGCTGATGATGGAATCCAGCGGATTCTTTCCAGGGGAGGCTATCCTTTCCACTCCGGAGACATCACCGCCGTCGTCAAGATAGACGATCTGGTCCTTGGGATGGACCTTGGCCTCAGAGTCGATGAAGTCCAGTCCTGTGTTGCGGGCGATCGTCTTCAGCCAGGTGAAGAACTGTCCCTTGACGGGATCATACGTGCCGATCTGCCGGAAGGCCTTTTCGAAACTCCGGCTGCAGATATCGTCCACGTCGAAATCGCTGAGATTCTTCATGGTATGGTGGATGTAAGCCCGCAGCTGGTCTATATGGGTGTCCCACAGGGCCGTGAACGCGGGGCCGTTGCCCTCGCAAGCCATCCTTACCAGCCTGTCAATGGGCTTCGAGCCAGTTGTTTCCATGGTTGCATTCTACGGTTAAAGGTATTGATAACGTTATTACGTTTTCCATCTCTTCCTTCACGATCCTTTCTACTTCTTCCACTTCGTTTTCAGTTGTTTCCAGCACGAGTTCGTCGTGAACCTGGAGGACGATCCTGCTTTTCAGCCCTTCCCTGGACAATCTGCCGTCCACCCCGATCATCGCTAGCTTTATGATGTCGGCGGCCGTTCCCTGGATGGGGGCGTTTACCGCGTTTCTCTCAGCCAGGGCCCGGACGGTGGCATTGTTGGAATTGATGTCAGGCAGGTACCTCCTTCTTCCGAAAAGGGTCTCCACGTAGCCATTTTCTTTTGCGTGATCCACGGTATCACGGATATATGAGGAGATTGCCGGGAAACTGGCGAAATAGTCGTCGATAATCTTCTTTGCCTCCTGGCGGGAGATTCCGAGCCTCTGCGCCAGCCCGAAAGAGGATATGCCGTACATGATACCGAAATTGGCGGTTTTGGCTATCCTTCTCTGGTCGGGGGTGACTTCTTCGTGCGGAATCTTGAAGATTTTTGCAGCCGTGGCGGCATGGACGTCAACTCCGTCGCGGAATGCTCCGATCAGGTGACGGTCGCAGCTCAGATGGGCCATTATCCTCAGTTCGATCTGGGAGTAGTCGGCGGATATCAGGAGGGTATAGGGATTTCCGGGCACGAAGGCCTTTCGGATTTCGCGTCCTCGGTCGGTCCTTATGGGGATATTCTGCAGGTTGGGGGAGGATGAAGAAAGCCTCCCCGTAGCAGTAAGCGCCTGGTTGAACGTTGTGTGGATCCTGCCGTCGGCTGGAGAGACGAAGGCGGGGAAGGGCTCGATGTAGGTTGAGAGGAGTTTTTTCACCGCCCTGAATTCCAGGATTTCTCCTATGACGGGATGCCTGTCGGCAATCTCAGACAGCGTAGTCTCGTCAGTGGAGTACTGTCCTTTCGCGCTCTTCTTAGCCTTTGGATCCAGATTCATCTTGTCGAAAAGGACTTCCCCTATCTGTTTTGGGGACGATACGTTGAGTCCCGGTTCCCCCGTCATTTCCCGTATCGAGGCCTCGCGCTCGTTCATCTCGTTCCTGAGATTGTCTGCGTATTCCTTCAGAGAGCCTAGGTCCACCCTGACTCCAGTCCTCTCCATCTTGGCGAGTACTGGGATCAGAGGCTCTTCCATCTTTTCATAAAGGTCTGTGACAGAAGCGGTCCCCATCTCTTCGGCAATCCTTTGGCCAAGGAGGATTATGGCTCCGGCCTCATCCTTGCTCCTGTCTTTCTCCCCGATCGGGGGCGCATCTTCACCGAAGAGGGAGCCGGTAACTGCCTGGTTGTCGTCCGATTCCAGGTCGGCGCCAAGGTAGCTCTTTGCCAGTATGTCGAGGGCATGGCTCCTTTCGGGATTGATGAGGTAATGCATCAGTTCTATGTCCTTGAGCTTCCCTTCAAGGGAGACTCCCTGGCCGGCCAGCGAATTGATGCAGGACTTCAGGTTGTGTCCGTATTTTACTATGGAAGAGTCGGTAACAATCTGAGCGAAATCGGGGATTGAGCCCCTGGATGCGAAGGCTTTCCCGTTTTCTGAGGCTCCGACGGTGATGTCGCCGGGCGCGGGCGCAAGTATGGAACATCTGCCCGTCCTGAGTATGATCGGTATGATTTCGGAGGGGGACAGGACGCTTACGCTGAATGAGGAGGTCCCAGAGGAGGTCTTGGGGACTTCTATATGCTGGATATACCTTTTCAGGGATGAGAATTCATATTTCTCGAACAGGTCGGCTATCTGCGGGCTGAATGCGGGATTAAGGGCCAGTTCGCCGAGCGTCGTTTCCACCGGGACATCAGTCTTTATTGTAACGAGTTCGTGGCTAAGGGCTATATGCTCCCTTGCCTCTTCGAACATGGCTTTCTGCTTGGGACTGAGCTCTTCAAGATGGGAATAAATGTTCTCCACCGTCCCGTACCGGGCTATAAGCTTGCCTGCCCCGACTTCACCCACGCCCTTGACTCCCGGCACGTTGTCTGCCGTGTCTCCGCACAGGGTAAGCATCTCCACCACCTGCGAGGGGGAAGCGATTCCGTATTTTGCCTTGATTTCGGTCGGACCGAGGATTTCCTTATCGCTGCCGGCCTTCCCCGGTTTGTATTGGAAGATGTGGGTGTCAATCAGTTGTCCGTAATCTTTGTCGGGCGTCACCATGTAGACCTCCGTCCCTTCACCGGCGAAGCGTTTAGCGATGGTGCCGATAACGTCGTCCGCCTCGAATCCCTTCACCATGAGGACTGGGATGTCCAGAGCCCTGACTATTTCCGAGAGCGGATCGAGGGCATCGATGACGAGCTGCGGCGTGGCCGTGCGGGTGGCCTTGTATTCGGGGTAGATGGTGTTTCTGAATGTCCCTCCGGGGGGATCGAAAGCGATTCCCAGGTGGGTTGGCTGTTCCCTTGCCATCAGCTCCAGGAGGTACTTCGTGAATCCGTAAAGGATCGACATGTCGGCTCCCTTGGAGTTGATCATGGGATGACGGAGGAAGGCGTAGTACATCTTGAAGATGAGTGCGTGTCCGTCAATTAGGTAGAGTTTGTTCATCGTATGGCAGAATTGTTTCAAAGATATGAAACATTTTCGGAATTGTTTCAAAAATAATTGTTATCTTCACATTCTGCGGGGAAGGCCCCTTCCATTGTAAATTGCTGGATTATGCCGGAATACGTCTATTTCTCAATTATTGCAGCCGTCGTCGTGATCTCGGCTGTGCTGCTGTTTGTCCTTCAGGGAAAGTCGGCTCGTGAGAGGGAATCCTTAGTCAGGAGGTATGAAGACCA
>CACXFP010000272.1 GCA_902766985.1 uncultured Bacteroidia bacterium
AATAACGTAAAACTGGACCTGAAATGAAAGCGATCCTCGTTGCAGCGGTATTGATAGCCGCCTGCTCCTGCGCCGGCAACAGACCGTCCGGAGACAAAGCCCCAGAGGGAATGGTCTACATTCCTTCCGGTTCCTATCTGATGGGGAGTGATGAAGGGTACAGCGAAGAGGCCCCCGTACACAGGGTCACAGTACAGGCCTTCTATATGGACGAAAAGCCTGTAACCAACGCCCAATACAAAGAATTCTGCGACGCTACCGGAAGGTCCTATCCCGCTTCTCCAAGGTGGGTTGACCTCCCTGATTCTTTCCTCGGTTGTCCGGACCATCCCGTCGTGAATGTCAGCTGGGGCGATGCCCAGGCCTATGCGAAATGGGCAGGGAAAAGGCTCCCTACCGAAGAGGAATGGGAATGGGCCGCCAGAGGCGGACTCAAGGATGCCAGATATCCGTGGGGGAACGGGGCTCCCGACGGCAGGCGGCTGAACTACTGCGACAACCGCAGCGAATTCCCCTGGCAGGACAAGAGCCAGAACGACGGTTATCCCTATACCTCTCCCGTCGGTTCGTATGAGCCTAACGGCTACGGTCTTTACGATATGGCAGGCAACGTCTGCCAATGGGTGGAGGACTGGTTCTTCCTGTACAGCGACACCTCGCATGACACGGAGTCCTTCAAAGACGGCTGGGGCGGTTCCCGGGTATGCCGCGGAGGTTGCTTCCATTCGCCGGCGTCGGACGTGACCGTCACCAGGAGAAGGCAGATTCTCGGCGGAGGGGCCAACGGCTCGGTTGGATTCCGCTGCGTCAAAGACCTCGAAGGGGTGAAACACGAGGAAGGAGCGAAGGTGGAATATCTCACGTCCCCGGCAGGATGGGACGAACAGCTCCTGAAGATGAACGTGACCATCCCGAAAGGAAACGAACTCTGCATTGGCATAGGAACGGCGGATCCGGACATGCTTGCCAAACTGCGCTGCATGGGCGTGACGTCGGTAGAGCAGTATGTCACCTGGGAGAGCTGTGAGAATGCCGGCGAGGGACAGTGGGATTTCTCCCATTGGGATGCAGAGGTGGAAAAGATCAGGGCTGCCGGCCTCAAATGGCTGCCCTTCGTCATCGCCGGTCCCGCCTACTCCCTGCCAGACTGGTACCGCGCATCAAGGGACTTCGAAGGAATGACCTGCCTGGAGCACAACATCGAGAACAAGATACAGACGCTCTGGGACACGAATTTCCATAACTACATCGACCGCTTCCTCAAGGCTTTCTCGGAGCATTTCAAGGACAAGGGCATCTTCGAAGGCATCATGTTCGGAATAAGCGGGGATTTCGGGGAGGCGATAGTGCCCGTATGGCATGGGAACTGGCCCCAGAACATTCCGGGAATGTATCATTCCCACGCCGGATACTGGTGCAACGACAGGTTCGCGAAGGCAAGTTTCAAGGATTATTTCGAAAAGAGGTTCAACGGGGACATAAAAGCCCTCAACGAGCGCTGGGGGACTTCTTTCCCCAACTTCGGATCCATCGGATTCCCTCCCATCGAATCCGACAGGGAGAATTTCCGGATCGACGAAAGCACCTCGGCCGGAAGCTTCACCCCCGCATCCAACGCCGACCGCAGGAGATGGATCGACTTCATCGACTGGTACAGGGAGAGCATGACCGAATATGCCTCCTTCTGGATGAAGACAGGACGCAAGTACTTCCCCAAAAACGAACTTTACCTCTGCACCGGAGGCGACGCCCCCGCCTGGCATGCCAGCGAATTTGCCCAGCAGAGCAAGATCTGCGCTGAGGTGAACGGCGGCGTACGCATCACAAACGAGGCTTCCGTCTACACCTCCAACTTCACTGTAACCAACTGGGTGGCCTCGGCCTCAAACTTCTATAACGGCTACTTCAGCTTCGAGCCGGCCGGACAGGTGACCGAAAGAGGCGTAGTATGCAGGGTCTACAACGCCGCAGCCACCGGGGCAAAGGGCCTGCACTACTACTCCAACAACATCCTGGGGAACGAGGAGAGGGCCAACAACTTTGCAAAAAACGTCCGTTACCTGCGGGAAGGGGGCATCGTACGGAAGATTGGCGTCCTCTACCCCGACACCCCGAGGGTGCTGGATCCGGCTAAGACCGGAGAACTCAACACGACGTTCGCGCTGATGAGGGACTACACCGACTACACCTACGCCTGCGACCTGACAATCTCCGACGGAATCCTGGACCGCCTGCAGGCCCTCGTGATCACGGTGGGCGGATGGTACAAGACAGCCACCCTGGAGAAGATCCGCCAGTTCGCCCTGAATGGAGGAATGGTGGTTGGGATAGGCCTCACCGAGCTCCGGGACATCGACAACGGGAACGACTATCTTGACATCCTGTTCGGAAACGGGAGGAAAGGGACCTGCCTGCTGATAGGGGCGGCGGTATCCGGGACTTCCGAGGACACGAACACATCCTCGAATTACAGGGTTTCTTTCGGTGACAAGGGGCAGATGCAGAAAGACATATTCGATCCGATGACCGAATTCCTGAAAGAAGGCGGACTCAACATCAATGACGGCATCCTCGATGACGTGTTCATCGCAGACAGGGGCGACGCCCTGCTCGTGATGAATTACAGCGGCGCAGATGTCAGCCGAAAGATAACACGAACGGACGGGAAGGTCATCGAAGCTGACATCCCGGACCTCGCCATCATGGAACTGTAACCTGAACTGACTTCGATATATGACCTCAATTATTTGACACTAATATCATTTAAAGAACAATGATTTCTTCCAATTAAAACTAACCATTATGAGAGTTCTAAACAACCTGACATGTATTGGCTGCGCATTGCTTCTCGCAATACCGGCGTTTACATCGAAAGCTGCGGCTGCGGACAATCCGTCCGAGGTGCAGCAAACACAAGGTGACAAGACGGTGACGGGAGTCGTAACCGACAGTAAGGGCTTTCCCGTACCCGGAGCATTCGTCGCCATTGTGGGCAACAACACAACCGGTGCCATGACGGACTCTGATGGTAAATTCACCATCAAGGCCCCTGAGGGAGCCACCCTTTCCGTCCAGTGCATGGGCTATGTAACTTATGAAGTTGCCGTTTCCCGCGCAACGAATCTCAACATCCGCCTGCAGGACGACCTGCAGAGCCTGGAGGAGTCCGTGGTCGTCGGTTACGGAACCCAGCGCAAATCCAACTTGACAGCCGCTATTTCCACCATCAATTCCAAGTCGATCGCAGCTACGACCAACTCCGATGTGGGTCTGCAGCTGCAGGGACGTGTCTCCGGTCTCAACATCAGGAGCAACACCGGTGAACCCGGAGCGTTCGACCGAAACATCAACGTCCGAGGCCTTGGAACACCCCTTTTCATCATTGACGGAATCCAGCGCACATCCACTGACTTCAACAGGCTCAACTCCGAAGATATCGAATCCATCTCAGTCCTGAAGGATGCATCCGCCGCAATCTACGGTCTCAACGCATCCAACGGTGTCGTGATCGTCACCACCCACAAGGGACACGATGGAAAGACCCGCTTCCAGTTCAACGCCAACGTAGGTTTCTCATCCCCTACCGACCAGGTCAAGATGGCCAACGCCTACGAGTACTGGGTCATGCGCAACAGGGCTGCGATAAACAAGGAAGGGATAGAGGCCATTTCTCCCGACGAACTCGCCATGTGGAAAGCGGGAGGTGAAGGATATGAGAGCACCGACTGGTACGGCGAAGTCATGAAGAAATCCACTCTCCGCCAGGAATACAGCATCACCGCCGACGGTGGAAACGACAAAGTACGCTACTACTTCAACGTCAACCACATCAACGATGACGGTATGCTGAAGTCCGGAGACCTCTACTACAAGAAGATCAGTTTCCGCTCCAACGTGACGGCCCAGCTCCTCAGGGACCTCGAGGCACGGGTGGCGGTATCGGCATACACGGACAAGAAGACCGCACCTTATTCCGGATTCTTCAACATCTGGCGCGGTACCGTGACCATGCTCCCTTACCAGCCCGTCTACGCCAACAACACTCCTCCCTACCTCAACGACCTCAGGGACGGACAGTCCAACAACCCTGTCGGCTTGATGTATGAAGACAACGTGGGTTACAGCCGCTCGACCAACACCGCCCTCAACACGAATTTCGAACTTTCCTGGAAGCCCTACTTCGCTCCCGGACTCGAACTCAAGGGCGTCGTTGCATACGACCGCCTGTTCAACCACGGGAAGAGCCTCCGCAACAACTGGAAAATGTGGAACTACGACGCCGCGTCCGACACCTATACGGCCAGCGACTACCAGTCCCAGATCCAGATGGGCAGCAGCTACCACAACTACCAGTACGTGACC
>CACXFP010000273.1 GCA_902766985.1 uncultured Bacteroidia bacterium
CGGCGTCATCGGAGGAACCGTAGGTAACTTCTACGACATCGAGAACATCGAGGTCCTCAAGGACGCTTCCGCTACCGCAATCTACGGCACCCAGGGCGCCAACGGTGTCATCCTCGTGACCACCAAGAGGCCCCAGGAAGGCACCCACATCACCTTCGACGCAAGGTACAGCACCTCCAGGTTCCGCAAGATGCCGGAGCTCCTCTCCCCGAAGGACTTCTCTTTCGCCTATCGTTCAATCAATGGCCTCAATTCAATTGCTGCAGATGAGGTCGCTGCCATTGAAAACGGAACCAATCCCGGAATCGACTGGATTGACTACTGCTTCCGTCCTTCTTTCAGCCACTCTTATAATCTTAATATATCTGGTGGCAGCAAGAAGACCCAGTATGGCATCATCGGCTCCGCAGGCGGCGGCCATGGCCAGATCAAGAATGCCAACAGCCGCAGTTACAGTGTAAAATCCACTCTCAATGCAGAGCTTTTCCCCTGGCTGACCTTCCGCGGATATGCATACGGCAGCGTAAGCAAGAGCCATAGCAATGGCTTTGGATTCAATGATTTTATAGGCTATTCCCCTATAATGTATGCCCAGGATGAGGACGGTGTCTTCCTTAAGGATCCATATGCCTCGATATTTGCGAATCCCGGCTCTGACCTCTGGGGTGACAACCGAGACAATAAGAGCGGCTCTTTCCAGGGATATGCCAACTTTACATTCAAGATTCTTCCTGAACTCACTTTCTCGACTGAAGGTCTGTACACCGACAACCATAGACGTTACGGAAGATTTACAACATCAAAACAAACTCCTGGAGATAGCGCAACCGGTACTTTCGAGAGTAGTCAAAGTTATAGCTGGCGTAACATCAACACCCTCAATTACACCAATGATTTTGGTGACCATCATGTGAATCTCACTGCCGCATTTGAACTTACCCAATCAAAGAGCAGCTATACCAGCATCAGCGGTGACGGTCTCGATAATGAGGATATCACTTACTGGAACATGTCAGCATTCAATTCCAATGGAGTGGGCAACGGATTCAGCAATTCCGGTATGGTTTCATGGATCGGTCGTGCTGTTTACAGCTATCAGGGCAAGTATTCCGCAACAGCTACCATCCGTGCCGATGCGGCTTCCCAGTTCCGTGACAAATACAAATGGGGATACTTCCCTTCCATCGCAGCTGCATGGAACATCGAGAAGGAGAACTTCATCGACAACACCAAGATCCAGCAGTTGAAACTCCGTGCCAGTGTAGGACAGATCGGTAATTCCGGAGTTGATGCCTATACGGTATACTCAAAGCTTTCTCCCGATTATGCCAGAAACAACACTCTAATGGGATTCTGGCCTGCGACCGTTTCCAATCCCAACGTCCACTGGGAGAAGACCACCCAGTACAATGTAGGTGTTGATCTCAGCGTACTCGACCGCAGGGTGAATTTCACCGCCGACGCTTACTACAAGAAGACCACCGACCTCCTGTTCCTCAAGGAACTCCCTGACTATAATGGAGGCGGTTCCGTATGGACGAACATCGGTGATCTCTCCAACCGCGGACTTGAGTTTACCCTCAACGCCATCCCCGTAAGCACCAGGGACTTTAACTGGGAGACCACCTTCACCGCTTCCTACAACAGGACAAAGGTGGACGACCTCGGGGACGTAGAGAGTATCCTCCCCGACTCCGGACGTTCCGGAGGCGGACTTTTCGGAGGTAACGGAGTTTTCATCCTCAAGAAAGGGCATAATATAGGAACCTTCTACCTGACCGAGTGGGCAGGGTTCGATAATGAAGGCAATAACCTGTATTACAATGTTGTTGATGGAAAGAAAGATGGGAGTACCACTACCAAGTACATGGCCGAGAACCGAATCATGACCGGAAAGGGTATTCCTGACTGGATCTTCGGATGGCAGAACACTCTCCGCTGGAGGAACTGGGACCTCGGAATGCTCTTCCGCTTTACCAGCCAGTACAACCGTCTTAATATCACGAAGTACCAATATAGCTGCCTTACCGGTCCATATCGTTTCGTAACCGGCAAGGACGCATGGTACCGCGCATGGAACAACGTAAAGGACAAGAGCCACGCTCTTTATGCAAACCTTTACAGTTCAAACAACGTCAATACTCCTCAGTCCACCCAGTTCCTCGAGAAGGCCGCGTTCATCCGTCTTCAGAGCCTCTCCCTTGGTTACCAGATTCCTCAGCAGCTTACCGGTAAGACCAGGATACACGTCTCCCTTGCCGCTGAAAACCTCTTTGTCCTTTCTCCTTACACGGGCCTTGATCCTGAAACAGTATCCGAGGTTACCTATGAAGGGTCTGCGGCTGCGTTCGGTCTTGACCGCGGAGCCTTCCCCCTTCCAAGGACTTTCACGGGCATCGTCCGTTTCGAATTCTAGAAACTGTCTTGATTTCAAATGCATAAGAATATGAAAAAGACATTATACACTATTTTGGCCTTGGCCGTCTCCTTCATTGCAGTTTCATGTAATGACGTCCTTGAAGAAACTCCCAAAGGACAGGTATTGACAAACAGTGCCTTTACCCATTCCACTGATCTTGAGAGCGCTATGGGCGTATTGAGATACAAAGTAAGCCGGGCCTCTTTCTATGATACACAGTTTGTCCAGGGTGCAATGGGAGACGACTGGGCTACCCATCCAGCATCCAACAAAGCTGCGATCCGTGAGTTTGACTGTATGGAGATTTCAACTGGAAACAGTTCTCTCAAACAGGCATGGCATGATATGTGGCTCGTAATCAAAGCTGCCAATTTCATCATCAACGGCGCTGATCAGACACCTGATGTCTCCGAGGAAGAAATTGCGAGATATGTCAATACGGCCAAGTTCTGGAGAGCCTGGGCATATTTCGACATGGTACGTACTTACGGGGCTCTGCCTCTCGTTACCACCCTCGATATTGACTATGGTACCGGCCTTACAAGCGTTGCTGGGATTTACGACCAGATCATAGCCGATTTCACCGATGCGACGGCCCTTCCTAATCTCAACGAAAATGGCCTTTGCCCTGAGGTGGCTCCGGGGATCAATAACGATCCTAACAGCGGTGCCGCCCATGCCATGCTCGCATGCGTCTATCTGAATATGGCCGGATGGCCCCTCAATAAGGGACAGGAGTACTACAAACTTGCAGCACAGGAGTGTGAAAAAGTTATCACTGGACCTTATTACTACAAGATATATCCGAAATACAGTGATATACATTCCGTAGCATGCAACTGGAATAATACTGAAGCCATCATTAGCGTATATTATGATGATCAGGCAACCAATAGTAATGACTCGTCCCTTATGACCCGTGGTGGCATATCAGATTTCCCTGATGGACCGGGAATCGGTGCTTACAATAACACAAGGGGAGAATACAAGTTCTACTATGACTTCCCTGAGGGACCGCGCAAAGAGGCTGTCTATTATCCTCATTGTATGCAGGATGGCGTCACGGTTCCTTTCTGGGACTCATCTGTTCCTGAATTGATCCAGTTCCCTTATTTCGGAGAAAAAGGATGGCCCAACAAGGGTGAGTATGCAGGGAAGGAATATAACAAGAGCATAACCTTTGATCATCAGTGCAATGGTTGGGACATGCAGGCCCATATGCTCATCCGTCTAAGCGAAGTCTATTGCTGGTATGCAGAATGTCTTGCACGTACCGGAGGAGATCTTGGTAAGGCTGCCGACTATCTCAACCAAGTACGCAATCGTGCAGATGGTGCGGAAACTAATATGTATTCCGCCGGAATGGGAGCAGAGAAGCTTGCTGAAGCCGCCTACAACGAGCATCGCTGGGAAATCGCCGGCTGGTGGCCGGCTACCCAGTCCTGCTTCAACGATTTGGTCCGCCTGAAAAAACTTGAGGCGCACTACAACTATCGTAAAAATCCTACCGCATTCAATTTTGGAGGAGAGAATTTCACTGAACCTTATGGTCCTGTTGAAACCTGGGCAGACTGGAGGATGTTCGTCCCCTATCCCCAGGAGGATGCTCAGCGCAACCCGAACCTCAATGTCGATCCTTCTATGAAGATTACCGATGAGTTCATCAATGGAACTGAAGTTATAACTCAATAATATCTGAAGCAATGAAAACATTGAAATACATTATCCTTGCCGCTGCTGCAGCCTTTGTTTTCGCCGCTTGCAACGACAAAGATCCCAAGCTCAAGGGGATTGAGTTTGAGGCTATGAGAATTCCATATGGTTATAGGGGAGCTGTCTCTGCTTATCCTAAACCCTGGAACTGTACTGACTATCATTTTACATACAAGGTGGCGGACGAATCCATTGTTACCGTAAATGAACTTGGCACACTTGAAACTGAGTGGCTCGGCTCAACTACTATAACAGTATCTTCCGGCTCATACTCCGTTGATGTGCCTGTGGAGGTTTACACAGACATCCCGGAGGAGATCTGGTCCTACCAGATTGGTGACATGATCAAGGATAAGTTCTCCGATAAGCTCACCGGCCTTTGGGAGTTCAATATCAAGACCCCGATGAAGGCCACCGTCGGTGATGACCTCATCCCTCACTATCCTGACGGAAAAGGAGATATCGGTCCCGTCTCCAACGACGGTTACACGACCGTGTTGGGCTTCCACAACTTCGACGGCGCCATCCTGACCAAGTACAGTTCTTGCTTCGAGTTGAAACATAAGCTTACTCCGACGATTCCGGGGGCTTGGGCTACTTATACTATCCTGATCGACGCCATGCGTCCCCAGGGGTCCGACAACAAGTACACCACTTTCTTCAGCTATGACCCGACCAACGGCTCAGATCAGTACATCTACTGGCGCAAGGATGGTATCTTCCAGTTCGGCGGCGGCGGCTATCGCTCTGGTAACGAATACTTCAGCAACGACAAGTGGTTCCGCATCGTCATGGTCAAGGACTGGGTCGGCGGTATCATGAAGGTATTCGCCAATGGTGAGCCTATCTTCTACAAGACGGATCTAACCACAGCCGATATTGCCGGATGGTTCCCGTTTGAGACGGTTCTTCTCAATGGCGATAACGACGGAGATGATGCTCCGCTGTACTTCTCCACAGTCGCTGTCTGGGATAAGATCCTCAGCGATGATGAAATCAAGGCGCTCGGTGCACCTGACGTCTACTAGAAGACATACTTCCTCTATCATAATTTTCCCGCGGAAAGGAAATCCTTCCGCGGGATTTTTTTGTTGTCTGGCCAACAGGAGAAGCGGTGGATGAGGAATACGATGCCCTTTTTCGTTAAAGAAAACATCTTATAGGAGGGATAGAAATATTTAATTTATTATTTGTGAAGATTATACACCTGTATAGCCAAGTCGGCCACAGATTAGATGACGAAATCGTTTCATGTTGACGGATAATGTAAATTGCATTTCAAAGTGTCATCAAATAGTAGGAAATTTCATATATTTGCCATGAAATATACAGAGTTGGAAAAGTGGTTAAGGAGAATTGGATGTTACGATACAGGGAGACAAGCCAATGGACATCCGTTATGGTATAGTCCGATCACGGAAGAATTGTTCCGAATGAGCAATCATAGAAACCAGGAGGTCCCACGCGGGACGTTGCATCGTATAATGAAAGCATCGGGGATAAAGTAATTATCATATCTAAACAAAAAGACAGGGGTATGAAAAAGGTTAAGGTATATATTGAGAAATCGGAAAATGGCTATTCTGCATATATGGACGATACTCCTCTGAATTATTGCTGTATAGGCGAAGGCCGAACCGTTGAGGAGACTATCGACGATTTCAACAAGTCGTATATCGGCATCCGTGAATACTTTGAAGAGGAGGGCAGGACTTTTGAAGAAATTGATTACGAATTCTTCTATGATACTGCGAGTTTCCTTCAAGAGTATTGCAAGGCTTTCAGCTTGGCCGGTCTTGAACGGATAACAGGGGTCAACCAGACCCAACTGGGCCATTATCTTCACGGAAGGCACAAACCCAACCGGAGGACCATCGAGCGGATTCAGAAGGGAGTGGAGCGTTTCGCTGCGGAATTGACCGCCATCCGCTTCGCATAGATTCTTTAAAAGAAAAAATCCCGCGGAAGGATTTCCTTTCCGCGGGATAATCATTATGA
>CACXFP010000274.1 GCA_902766985.1 uncultured Bacteroidia bacterium
CGTTCATTGACATACCTCTGCTCGTAGCGGTATTTCATGAGAGACCTCCTGTACTCCTCGAGTTCCCTGGACACGTCCTTCTCTTCCTTGGAAAGTTGTTTCTCGGCAATGTCAAGGAAGACAAGGTCCCTGGCCCAGGACTCTATATAGCTCTGGGCGAATTTCAAGCTGTCCTCGGCAGGCACCCCGTCGGGGATGGACCTCTCAAGTTCCGTCCTGTAAAGCTCATGTTCCCCGACCCTGGCCACCACATCATCGTCATGTATAAGGCCGCTGACGGTCTTGCACGAAGGCAAGGCCGCCAGTAAAAAGAAGAACACTGCAGCTTTCAGACGCATATACGGAGATTACCTGGAGTAGTTCGGGGCTTCCTTGGTGATGGTGACGTCATGGGGATGGCTCTCGAGGAAGCCGGCATTCGTGATCCTGACGAACTTCGCCTGCCTCAAAGACTCGATGTCTTTCGCTCCGCAGTAACCCATGCCGGCCCTCAGGCCGCCGACGAGCTGGTATACGACCTCCCCGACGGTACCCTTGTAGGGAACCTGGGCGACGATGCCTTCAGGCACGAGCTTCTTCACGTCGTCTTCCATGTCCTGGAAATAACGGTCCTTCGAGCCTTGCTCCATGGCCTCGAGCGATCCCATTCCCCTGTAGGACTTGAATTTCCTTCCGTTGAGGATGATGGTTTCACCGGGGCTTTCCTCAGTACCGGCGAAGAGGGATCCGGCCATGATGGTGCTGGCTCCTGCAGCGAGGGCCTTGGCGATATCTCCTGAATAGCGGATGCCGCCGTCGGCGATTATAGGGATACCGGTACCCTTGAGGGCTTCGGCGGCCAGCAGGACTGCGCTGAGCTGGGGCATGCCAACTCCGGCGATGATCCTGGTGGTGCAGATGGAGCCGGGACCGATACCGACTTTCACGGCGCTGACTCCGGCATCTGCGAGGGCCCTGGCCCCCTCGGCCGTAGCAACGTTTCCGGCCACGACCTGGACTCCGTCAAAAGCGTCGCAAACCTTCTTGATCTCCCTGAGAACTCCCTCGGAATGTCCGTGGGCGGTGTCGATAACAACAGCGTCCGCCCCGGCATCGACCAGCCTCGCGACCCTGTCGATGGTGTCTGCCCGCACTCCGACCGCAGCGGCGACCAGGAGCCTTCCCTTGTCATCCTTGGAGGCAATGGGATTGTCCTTTATCTTCATGAGGTCCTTGTAGGTGATAAGCCCAACGAGTTTCCCGTCTTCGTCAACGACAGGCAGTTTCTCCACTTTGGTCTTGCGGAGGATGTCCGTGGCCTCGGCAAGGGATGTGCCCTTGCGGGTGGTGACCAGGTTCTCGGATGTCATCACCACGGAGATAGGGGTCTTCATATCCTCATGCCAGCGCAGGTCGCGGTTCGTAACGATGCCTATGAGCTTCCCGGTACCGTCCACCACGGGGATGCCGCCGATATGGTTCTTCTTCATCATGGCAAGGGCGTCGCCAACGGTGGAGTCGGGGGAAATGACGACCGGATCGTATATCATCCCGTTCTCAGCCCTCTTCACACGGCGGACCTGCTCGCACTGTTTTTCGATGCTCATGTTCTTATGGATCACGCCGATACCACCAGCACGGGCCATCGCTATGGCAAGGGAAGCCTCGGTGACCGTGTCCATGGCGGCGGACACAATAGGTGTATGAAGGACTATGTCCCGGGTAAACCTGGTTGTGACATCCACATCCCTGGGCAGCACGTTGGAATGGGCCGGAACGAGCAAAACATCATCGAAGGTCAGGCCTTCGGGAATCTCTCTGGTTACGAAATTAGGCATGACAATAAGATTATAATTGGGCAAATATAATCATTTCCCACGACATATCGATTCCCATTCCCCCATATATTCCTTTTCCGGGGAATATGTTATTTTTGTACTGATATGGAAAAACCGGGCTTCCCGGAGGGGAAAAGATACAATACTTCCGTTGGGTACTACCGGCGCCTGTATGGCGAGCGGCTTCAGAAACTGGTGCTCGACGCGGGGTTCACCTGTCCCAACAGGGACGGGACAAAGGGGCGGGGCGGCTGCACCTATTGCGACAACGCCGCCTTCCACCCGGGCTACAGCACCGCCGGGAAAAGCCTGGCCCGGCAGATCGACGAAGGAATCGGATTCCACCGCAACAGATACAGGGGTGCTTCCCATTATCTTGCTTATTTCCAGTCGTTTTCAAACACATATGCCCCTCTTGGAAGGCTTCGGTCCCTCTATCTGGAAGCCCTCTCGCATCCCGATGTGGCCGGCATCGTCATAGGCACCAGACCGGACTGCGTGGACGACGGAAAACTGGATTTCCTCCGGGACCTGCTGGAAGGACGGGTGATGGAAGGATGGAAACGGGAACTGGCTTCCGGACCGGTGACGGCGCCTCTGGTGAGCATCGAATACGGGATCGAATCCTGCCATGACTCCACCCTGGAAAGGATCAACCGCGGCCATGACTTCGACTGCGCAAGGAAAGCCGTGGAGGAAACGGCCGCCAGGGGAATCCCCGTAGGAGCGCATTTCATCCTTGGCCTCCCGGGAGAGACAAGACAGATGATGCTGGACCAGTGCAGCCTGATCAACACGCTGCCGGTCAACTCCATAAAGTTCCACCAGCTCCAGTTCGTGAAAGGGACCAGGATGGAGGCTGAATTCAAGGCCATGCCGCATGATTTCCTGAGGCTGGACCTGGACGACTACCTCGACCTCGTGATAGACATACTCGAGAGGCTGAGGCCGGACCTTTGCATAGAAAGGGTTGCCGGAGAAGTGCCTCCGAGGTTCGTGGAAACGCCCCAGTGGGGACTGATAAGGAATTTTGACATACTGCACAGGCTTGAC
>CACXFP010000275.1 GCA_902766985.1 uncultured Bacteroidia bacterium
ACACGATGCCTTTGAGGAAGGGATGTTGAGGAAGTATCTTGGCTTCCTGCCCTCCAGGCTCAAGATCGACTGGGATACTTTCATGTCGCTAGGACGCGCGAACCATTCCGACAAGGGAGAAAAGTTCTCGATGAGTTTCCTCGCCGCCAACCTGTCCCAGAATGTCAACGGCGTATCCAAGCTCCATGGAGAGGTAAGCCGTGACATCTTCAGTTCCATGTACAAAGGATACCTGCCTGAAGAACTGTATATCAGCTATGTCACCAACGGCGTCCACTATCCTACATGGGCGGCCCGGGACTGGAAATCCGTCCATGCAAAGGTCTTCGGAGAAGAATTCCAGACACACCACTACGACAAGAAATGCTTCAGCGGCATCTTCAACGTGTCCGACGAAGAGATCTGGGATGTCCGCAGGAAGCTCAAGGAGATCCTCGTGAGGGAGGTGAAGACCCGCATTGCGGATTCTTCCCTTGCCGGCCATTATTCTCCCAGGGAGATAGTGACCATCAAGGAAACTCTCCGGGACGATGTCCTCACCATAGGATTCGCCCGCAGGTTCGCCACCTACAAGAGGGCTACCCTCCTGTTTGAAGACCTCGACCGCCTCGACTCGATAGTAAACGATCCCGAGAGGCCCGTGCAGTTCATCTTTGCCGGCAAGGCCCATCCTGCAGACGGAGCCGGCCAGGATCTCATCAAGAGGATCATCAGCATTTCCAAGGATGAAAGGTTCATCGGAAAGATCGTCTTCGTCCCCGGATATGACATGACGCTTGCAAAGAGGCTTGTCCAGGGTGTCGATGTATGGATGAACAATCCTACAAGGCCGCTGGAGGCTTCCGGAACTTCCGGTGAGAAGGCTTCCATGAACGGCGTCATGCATTTCTCCGTGCTTGACGGATGGTGGGTTGAAGGATACCGCGAGGGCGCCGGCTGGGCCCTTCCCCAGAAACGCAGTTATGACGACCAGCGCTACCAGAACGAACTGGATGCAGCAACTATCTACACCACTATTGAGAACGAGATAGCCCCCCTGTACTATGACACAGACCCTGCCACCGGACGTTCGGCCGGTTGGATCAAATGCATCAGGAACACCATAGCCTATGTCGCTTCCAACTTTACGACCAACAGGATGCTTACGGACTACTGCGAACAGTTCTACCTGCCCCAGGCGAAGAGGACCGGCGAGTTCGTGGCCGATGACTTCGCGGTCGCCAGGAAACTGGCCAAATGGAAGAAGAAGGTCCGCAGGGAGTGGAAGAACCTGGATGTGATATCGTACAGCAGTCCGGACGCTTCCCTGAACCTCTCCGACAACAACGACCTTCAGTGCAATGTAGTGCTGAGCATGGGTGACCTTACTCCCGAAGACATAGGAGTCGAGATACTCTTTGCGGTGACCGACCGCAAGGGCAGACTCCACATAAGCGACAGGACCGAACTCAAGGCGGAGGAATTCAAGGACGGCGTTGCCCGCTACACGGCCTCCATCATGCCTGAGCGTACGGGAATGTACCAGGTAGCCGCAAGGCTCTATCCAAAGAACCCCTTGCTGCCGCACAGGCAGGATTTCCCTCTTGTGAAATGGTTATAGCCACCGGATTCTTCGACGGTGTCCATCTTGGGCATCGCCGTGTCATCTCCACCCTCGTGAGCGAAGCGCGTGCGAGGGGAGAGGAGAGCATGGTGGTGACTTTCTGGCCCCATCCGAGGAACGTCCTGCAGAAGGATGCCCGGAGCCTGAGGCTCCTTTCTTCCCAGGAGGAGAAGAAAAGGATGCTCCTGGAACTAGGGGTGGACCATGTCGAAGTGGTGGATTTTACAAGGGAGTTCAGCGCCCTTTCAGCCGAAAGGTATCTGCGCGAGTACATTATCGGAAAATTCGGGGGGACTGCTGTCCTGCTGGGTTACGACAACAGGTTGGGAGGTGACGGACTCAGCCCTGAGGAGATAGCGCGGACGGCAGGCGGTCTTGGCCTGGATGTCATCAGGACCCCGGAGGTATCTGGAGATTCCGGATTTGCGGTGAGTTCTTCCAAGATACGCATTGCCCTTGAAAAGGGGGAAGTGGAAGAAGCCTCGGCAATGCTGGGGTATGATTATCCTCTTCTAGGAGTGGTAGTCGCAGGCAAGAGGCTGGGCCGTGCGATCGGTTTCCCGACGGCAAACATGGAACTGTACGAACCTTTGAAACTCGTCCCGGCGAACGGCGCATATCTGGTCAGGGTACATACGCTCGGCAGGGAACTCTACGGGATGTGCAATATCGGGGTCCGTCCGACCATAAGCGACGGCAATGCAAGGACGATCGAGACCAACATCTTCTCCTTTGACGAGGACATCTACGGACTTGACCTTGGGATAGAGTTCATCTCCAAGATCCGGGACGAGGTCCGTTTCCCCGACCTGGATTCGCTGAAGGCGCGTCTCGCCCTCGACCGCGAAGAATGTCTGGCCCGCCTGCGTTGAATTGCGTGAATAATGCCGATAATGTGTAATTCAAATGACAGACTGTATTTGGATTACACAAAAAAAGCCAGAATCATGTAATCCGGTGTTTTTCCGTGATCAATGGAGACGGAATTGGTTTTTTAAACGATTTTCATTATCTTTGTAACGGGATGGGTTCTGCCGTTGTTCGGCAGAACTCTTCCGGTTTATTTTATCAAACCATTAAAATATTGATTCAGAATAAGTTGTATC
>CACXFP010000276.1 GCA_902766985.1 uncultured Bacteroidia bacterium
CATCCGCGGCCTGTCCGTAGCCCTCTGCCTCGGTGTCGTCATCGGAACCTACGCTTCCATCATGATCGGTACCCCCGTCATGTACGATGCCACCATGGCCGCCGAGAAGAAGAAGGCTGAAAAAGCTTTGAAGAAATAATTTTCTTAAATACACTTCAAGGCCCGGTATGATTATTTTCATATCGGGCTTTTTTGTTTAACTTTGTTTGATAGTAACACCTCTGACAAATGGCCTTCGTTCACCTTCACGTACACACCCAGTATTCCATCCTTGACGGGCATTCCGCCATCGGAAACCTCTTTAAAAGGGCGGAAGAACTTGGCATGCCGGGCCTTGCCATTACGGACCACGGCTACATGTACGGCATCAAGGAGTTCTTCAAGCACGCGAAGGACCATCCATCGGTGAAGCCGATAATCGGCTGTGAGATTTATGTCTCCCTGCACGACCACAGGATAAAAGAAAAGGGCTACTACCACCTGATCCTCCTGGCGAAGAACTACAAGGGCTACCAGAACCTGATGAAGATTGTCTCCATCGCCCGCCTGGAGGGATTCTACTACAAGCCGAGGGTGTCGCACGAGGTGATAGAGAAGTACCATGAGGGGCTGATCTGCTCTTCGGCCTGCATAAAGGGAGAGGTGCCCCAGCACATCCTCCACGGAGACATAGAAGGAGCGGAGGCCGCGATAGAATGGCACAAAAAAGTCTTTGGGGACGACTATTACCTTGAGGTGATGCTCCACAAAACCGAAGTTCCCGGACTCTCTCCAAGGGTGTACGAACAGGAGAAGGAGTACGACGAGGTCATCTTCCGGCTCGCGGAAAAACATGGGGTGAAGGTGGTTGCAACGAACGACGTCCATTTCGTGAGAAAGGAGGACGGGGAGGCCCACGACAGGCTCATATGCCTGACGACCAACAGGTTCATCGACGAGCCCGACAGGCTTCGCTACACCCGCCAGGAATGGCTCAAGAGCGAGGAGGAGATGAGGGCTCTTTTTCCCGACCACCCGGAGGCCATCGACAACACCCTGGAAATCCTCGACAAGGTGGAATCCTACTCCATCGACAGGGACCATGTCCTGCCGGTTTTCGATCTCCCGGAAGAATTCCTGAAAGACATTGATTCTTATCTTGAAAAATACTCGGAAGTAATTGACGCTGGCCGCAATGACGAAAAAGGGAAATACAGGGGAGACGCTTTCTGCCGCTCAGTCGCCTATCTCTGCCACCTCACCTACGAGGGAGCAAGGGAAAGATACGGAGACCTTGACGAAGAAACGGCAGAACGGCTTGATTTCGAACTCAAGACCATCTCCAGGATGGGCTTCCCTGACTATTTCCTCATCGTCCAGGACTTCATCAACTGGGCGAAGAACCACGGCATCTCCGTCGGTCCGGGGAGGGGCTCAGCCGCAGGTTCCTGCGTAGCCTATTGCCTCAGGATCACCAATCTGGACCCTCTGAAATACGGCCTCCTGTTCGAGAGGTTCCTGAATCCGGAGCGAATCTCCATGCCGGATATCGACGTTGACTTCGACGTCGAAGGCCGTTACCGGGTGATCAAATATGTCCAGGAAAAATACGGCATCGACCATATCTCCCACGTCATCACTTTCGGCACCATGCTGGCGAAAGGAGCAATCAAGGACGTGGGAAGGATCAGCCGCCTGCCGCTCGACGAAACCAACAGGCTCACCAAGATGATCCCTGACAGGCCCCTCGGGGTTGACGAGAAGGGAAAGGACATCAAACCTACTCTGAAGAACTGCGTGAAGCTGGTTCCTGAGTTGAAAAAAGAGTATGAAGAGGGGGCACCCCTTGTCAGGGAAGTCCTGAAATACGCCCTGCAGCTTGAGGGATGCATCAGGCAGGTCGGAATCCACGCTTGCGCCATGATCATCGGCCGCGGCGACCTCACCGACTACATCCCCATCACCGTCGGTACCGACAAGGCCACCGGACAGGAGGTATGGGTGTCCCAGTATGAGGGTTCATACATCGAGGAGGTTGGCATGCTGAAGATGGATTTCCTCGGCCTCAACACCCTGTCGATCATCAACGAATGTCTGGACAATATCAAGAAATCCCATGGGGAAACGATTGATATTGAGAAGATTCCCATTGACGATCCAGCGACTTACGACCTCTACGGAAGGGGGGACACCAAGAGTGTGTTCCAGTTTGAATCCAACGGCATGAAGGACTGGCTGATCAAGCTCCATCCCCAGAGGTTCGAGGACCTCATCGCTATGAACGCCCTCTACCGGCCGGGCCCGATGGATTACATCCCGTCGTTCGTGGCCAGGAAGAGGGGGGACGAGGAGATTGCCTACGACCTCCCGGCGATGGAAGACCTCCTGAAGGAGACCTACGGCGTGACCGTATATCAGGAGCAGGTGATGCAGATCTCCCAGAAAGTGGCTGGATTCTCCAAGGGCAAGGCGGACAAACTCCGCAAGGCCATGGGAAAAAAGAAGATTGACATCCTCCAGTCCATGCACGACGAATTCCTTGAAGGAGGCCAGAAGAACGGTCACCCGGCCGACATCCTCAACAAGATCTGGTCCGACTGGGAAGCCTTTGCGAAATACGCATTCAACAAGTCGCACGCCACCTGCTATGCCTGGGTGTCTTATCAGACCGCTTGGCTGAAAGCACATTACACGCCTGAGTTCCAGGCGGCCAACCTCAGCCAGAACCTGAGCAACATGGCTGAGATCAAGGAGATAATGGACGACTGCCGCAAAGGAAGGATCAAGGTCCTGAACCCTGACGTGAACGAGAGTGACTCCCATTTCAGC
>CACXFP010000277.1 GCA_902766985.1 uncultured Bacteroidia bacterium
ATCGGGGAGCAGACCGAAAGCAGGCTCCTGCTGCACTACGGAAGCGTGGCCCGCATAGCCGCGGCCCCCGTATCAGACCTTTCCGCATTCGTCGGCCCCGCCCTTGCCGAAAGGATCCATTCCGCCCTTTCCGGTCCGGAAAAATCGGGATAAAAGACAGGTTTTGCCAGGTTTCCATGTCTTTTTGATGGAAAAAACAAGGAAAAGACATGAATCAGGCGGGAATTGTGTCTTTCTCGAAAGATTGCGATATTTGCAGCGATGAAAACCAAAGAGGAAAAATTCAATTTCTGGTTCAGTGCCTTTCTCCTGACGGGGATGGTGCTCATAGCCGTCTACAGCTTCATCTACGAGGCCGGAAAGCCTGAGGCCAGGGTGCTTATGCAGGCCATAGCCGGCGGCGCTGCCGTCATGGGCGTAACCAACACCGTGCTTTCTGCCAACGGAAGCATCTGGACCTTCCTTTTCGGCTTGCTTGACGTAGTATGCTGCTCGATAGTCTATTTTGACAGTGGCATAATGGGAACCTTCGCCCTGCATGTCCTGTATTTCCTGCCCATGCAGTTTATCGGTTTCTGGCAGTGGCGCAAACGCGGAGCAGGTGACAGGGTGGTCGATACGGACGGAGAGGTCCGCGAGGCCAAGGTCCGGGCCCGCAGGTTCACAGGAAAGCAGTGGGCTATGGTGGCCGGAGCCTTCATTGTCGGCACCGCCATAGCCTTCGCCATCCTCTACGGCATTGACCTGGCCCAGTTCAAGGCCGGAAGGATAGCTGAATTGGACAAGGCGAAAATCCTGCTCGATTCCGCCCTCGTCGTGCTGAACATACTCGGACAGGTCCTCCTCTCCCTTGCCTTCACAGAGCAGTGGTACCTCTGGATTCTCGTCAATATCGTGTCCATCCTGCTGTGGACCAACAGGTTGATCAGTCCTGACGCGACAGGGTACACGGCCGTGATGCTGGTCAAGTATGTTTTCTATTTCCTAAACTCCTTGAACGGATTGCGTATCTGGTTGAAACTCAGTTCGTCTCATCAGATTCCAGAGAAGAGGGGCTGCTGCTGACATGTCAGTTTTTCCCCTAAATGTTTTATTTCTCGGTTTTTTTTGCTTACTTTGCACGACATTCGTATTGAAACGTATATTAAAAACATAAACTTTAAATTTTACAATCATGACTCAAGAAGAAATTGTAAAACAGGTCAAAGCGATTATCGTTGACAAACTCGGAGTTGAAGAATCTGAAGTTACCGAGACTGCCAACTTCACCAATGACCTCGGAGCAGATTCCCTCGACACCGTAGAGCTTCTTATGGAGTTCGAGCGCGTGTTCGGAATCAAGATTCCCGATGAGGAGACCAGCGCTATCGCCACCGTAGGTGACGCCATCGCAAAGGTTCAGGCCAAACTCGCCGAGAAATAGTTCCAACCAAAACGGAAAACAAAGGCCCGGAGGATTTCCCTTCGGGCCTATTTTTATATCATGCAGGACGTCAGTCCCGGGGAATACCGAACGTAATCTTCATCTTGGGCCTTTCCTCGGTATCCGTGGCAGTAGGTCCGACGAGGACTGCATTGTAGAAATCATCCTTGTCCAGAACTGTCTGGGTTGTCGTGGAAGAAGAGGATGAGTTGGCGCCCATCATCATCATGGAAAGGTACATGTAGTTGTTGTAGCCATATCCTCCTCCTCCATACCCATATCCTCCATATCCATAGCCGCCGTAGCCGCCGTAACCGCCGCCATAGAGGCTGTTGTAATAGCTGTAATATGCCATCTGCCTGTAGTAGTCGGACATCTCGTCGTTGCCGGAAGATGTGGTGGTGACCTCTTCGTCCATAATGAGGAACCAGACGTCGAAATGCGGAAGGTTCTCATCGTCTTCCGCCTTGCGGATCAGCTGCTGGGCATGGAGGGTGATGTCGGGAGTGTACTTCAGGGTGGACCTGTTTATCTGCCCCTGGTTCTCGGTGCTGATGTTGGCGTCGGACAGGGAGGCGAAGGCTACCTGCTTGTCGACATGGAGCCTGGCCGTAGGACTCAGTACCTTTGGATAGAGGTACATCGTGGTGTAGTCCTCGGGGAAAATGAAGGGGAGTTCGATGGTAGCCTTGGTGATGATGGCTGCATCGGGATCGCCGAACTTCGAGATTTCTTCCCTCATGAGTTTCCTGAGCGAGGAGGCGGGGATCATCGGTTTAAGGCCGGTGCCTCCTTCCACGTATATCCTGTCGGTAGCCGGTCCTTCCATCGCGTCCGATTCGTGTGAGGACGTGTTGAAGGCGTACTGGGTGATGTCGTTGATGGCCGAAGCCCTGGTGGTGGCAAGGGAATCCAGGTTGTAGAGTTCCGACGGAGAGAAATAGAAGAGCAGGGAGGTGTCTTTCCTGACCCCGTCGAATGTGCTGCGGAATTTCAGTTCCGCGAGATTGCCGTTCCAGTTTACCGAAGAGGAAGTGGAATAGTAAGAGCCGGAGGATGTTACGGTGAAGGCCTTGAGGTTGAATTTGTCGATCCGGCCACCGATGCCCCTCGGTTCGTCGACCGTGATATAGATTCCGGGGAATTTCTTCAGATAGGCGCCAAGCGAGTCGAGGTCCTTCTCAAGGATGTTCATGTATTTCTTTCCGAATTCTTCCGAGAAGTCGAAGGAGAGGGAGTCCTGTCCGCTGTACACGACCTGTCCCTTGGTGACGAGGTGCGAGTCGTCATATTTCACCTTGCTTCTGGCATAGTAGTCCTTCGACCCCATCCTTTCGGTGAGTTCGTACACGTTCACGTTCTGGATGATGTACTGCTGGTTCTTGTCGGCGACAGAAGTCGTGTCGGCAACGGCGGAAAAGTGGAACCCCTTGAACTCAGGATTCGAACCCATGTCGATGTCCAGGACAGCCGGTACCAGGGTGAGGGCGCAGCCCCTGGTGGTGAGGCCGAACCGTTCGTCCCGTATGGCGCCGATCACAATCTTGTCGGAGGAGAAGCCGGAAAGGCTGTCCACGATTTTCATCTGGATGTCGGGGATGTCGAACTCGGCTGTATAAAGGTCATACTGGGAATCGCTGGGGAGGAAATCCTCGCCGAGACGGCTGTTTGTATTTATGCACGAAATGCAGCCTGCAAGGGCTGCAAATACGATAAATGATGCGCTTTTCAGATTCATTCCTGCAAAAGGTCGTAAAAACTGCTGTATTCGTCAATGTAGGAGCCGTCCTCCATGGCTTTCCCGTTGAAGGGAAGGATCTTCTTTCCGCTCTTCGAGCAGAAGTCCGCCAATGCCGGATCCACGTCTTTCGAGGAGAATATCACTCCGTCGGAATACTGAGCAGCCAGTTCCGCAAGTTTTATGCCATCGGGCTTGTCCAGAAGAGCCACGTCTTCAGGTTTTACGCCTCCGTAAAGTATGGTTCCGGAAAGGCTGTCCGGGAAGGCCTGTCCGGGGATGTCACCGTAGAAAGAGGTGACGACCTTGGCGTTGGAGAAGATGGGATCCTGGATATAGGCTTTCTTCAGATACAGGGGGACGACGCTTGCCATCCATCCCTGGCAGTGGATGATGTCAGCCGCCCAACGGAGTTTCTTCACGGACTCCAGGACGCCACGGGCAAAGAAAATGGCCCGCTCGGCATTGTCCTGGAAGAAGGTACCGTCTTCCGCCTTGTATATCTGCTTGCGTTTGAAGTAGTCTTCGTTGTCGATGAAGTACACCTGCATCCTTGCGGAGGGAATGGATGCGACCTTGATGACCAGGGGATGGTCGGCATCCCCGATGATGAGGTTCATTCCGGAAAGGCGGATGACTTCATGGAGCTGGTTCTTTCTTTCGTTCACGCATCCGTAACGGGGCATGAAGGAGCGTATTTCCTTTTTCCTTTCCTGCATGCCCTGTGGAAGATAGCGTCCGGTCAGGGACACCTCGCTCTCCGGGAGGTAAGGGAAAATCTCGGAGCTTACGAACAGGACTTTCTTTACAGGATCAGACATTGCTTTTCTTTTTGCGAAAATTCATACAAAAGTAATAAAAATTTTTCTAATCTCCATATTTTAGTATCTTTGAACCGAATTTGGGATAGTCTGTGCAATGTCTAAAGGCGAGAATAAACTAATTCGGAGGAGGCTTGCGAATTCATATCTGTCGACGGTGATCAGTATCAGCCTGGTGCTGTTGCTGGTAGGCATAGCATCCCTTCTGCTTGTCAATGCCAGGAGCGTATCCGATTATTTCAAGGAGAACATGCAGGTGTCCATCCTCCTGAAGCAGGAGGTCGAGGATGATCAGGCCGCTGCCTTGAAGGCCGTCATCGATTCCATGCGGTTCATCAAGACCACGGAGACCGTTTCCCGCGAGCAAGGCATCCGCGAAATGTCGGATATGCTCGGAGAGGACTTCCTTTCGGTCTTTTCCTCGGCTCCCGTGCCGATTTCCATCATGGCCACCCTCAATGCGGAATACATGTCTCCGGACAGCCTCGAAGTGGTCAGCCGTGAGGTCTCGGCCTTCCCGGAGGTGGATGAGGTGGTGTGGCAGCAGAATCTCGTGAACGCCCTCAACTCCAACCTTGGGAAAATCTCACTGGTGATCGGGGTGTTCATCCTGCTTCTCCTCTTCATCTCTTACGTGCTTATCAACAACACCGTCCGGCTCAACGTCTTCTCACGCCGGTTCACTATCCATACCATGCAGCTTGTCGGGGCGACCAGGTCGTTCATCCGCGCACCGTTCATGGTGCAGGCCTGTTTCCAGGGGCTGATTTCCGCCTTCGTGGCCATCATCATGCTCGTAGCCATCCTCTTCTTCCTGCGCAGCGAATTCGCGCAGCTTTTCGAGGTGTTCGAACTTTCATCCCTGCTGGTCGTCGTGGGAATCGTGGTGGTCACCGGATTGGTCATCTGCCTGTTCAGTACGTATTTTGTGGTGAACAGGCTTGTCCGGCTCAGCAAGGATGAACTATATGCTTAGGAACGTGTTTCAGAAAGATCAGATTTATGGATAAAGGAATGGCAACCAACCGCAAAGGATTGAGGCTCATGATAATAGGAGTCCTTGTCATGATTGCGGGTTACATCTTGATGATAGGAGGGGGCAGCGACGATCCCCAGGTGTTCAATTATGCGATGTTTGATTTCAGGAGGCTCACTGCGGCTCCGATCGTAATAATCTGCGGGGTGGTGATCGTAGTGGTCGCCATCATGAATGTGGTCCGCAAGGACAAGGAGGAAGGGAAATGATGGAGTGGTGGCAGGCCTTGCTCCTTGGCATTGTCCAGGGACTGACGGAATTCCTTCCCGTAAGCAGCAGCGGTCATCTCATGATATTCAAGGAACTCCTGGGCGTTGATGCCGAAGGGTTCCTGGATTTTACGGTCACCGTGCATTTCGCCACCGTGCTGAGCACCCTCGTCGTGTTCTGGTCGGTTATCAGGAATCTCCTGAAAGGATTCTTCCGGTTCAAATACAATGACGAGACCGACTATATCTGCAAGATACTGGTTTCCATGATTCCCGTGGCCCTCGTCGGATTCTTTTTCAAGGACCGTGTGGAGGCCCTTTTCGGCGATTCGCTGACTACCGTGGCGGTCTGCCTTGTCATCACCGCCGTTCTCCTGGTGCTGTCCGACATCCTCGGCAAGAAACCGTCCCTCTCGGGAACGGCTCCCGTGTCAGGAAGTGAACGCCGCAACGGAATATCCTACGGCCAGGCGTTCCTGGTGGGCGTCGCGCAGTCGTTCGCCGTCGCACCCGGGCTCTCCCGCTCCGGTTCAACCATAGCAACCGGCCTCATAGCAGGTGTCAGGAGGGAAGTCATGGCCCAGTTCTCCTTCCTCATGGTCCTCATCCCGATTCTCGGCGAACAGTGCCTCGACCTCCTTAAGGCGGTTGTCGGATCAGAGCCGATCGGAGAAGGCGTAGGTGTGCTTGCCCTTGCCATAGGCTTTGCCGGAGCCTTCTTTGCCGGCCTTTTCGCCTGCAAGGCCATGATTGCCATTGTACGCAAGGCCCGTCTGTCCTGGTTCGCCCTCTACTGCCTGGCAGTCGCCGTGCTGATCTTCATCTTCGCATAATACAGACATGGCCGGAAGGACTCTGACATATTTCGCATCCGACGTCCATCTGGGCCTTGACGTCAAGGACCCCGCCGCCCGCGAGGCCCGTTTCGTCGCCTTCCTCAAGGCCATACCGGCGGACAGGACTGACGCCCTTTACCTTCTTGGCGACATCTGGGATTTCTGGTACGAGTACCGCGACGTCGTGCCCAAGGGATATGTCCGGGTGTTTTCGGCCCTCATGGACCTTATGGACGCCGGTGTCAAGGTGTACTTCTTCCCCGGCAACCACGACATCTGGTGCTACAGCTATTTCGAGGAGATGGGAATGGAGATCCTGTCACAGCCGTATAGCGTTGAAATAGGAGGAAAGGTATTCTGCCTCGGTCACGGGGACGGGCTCGGTCCCGGCCAGAAGGCCTATAAACTGATGAGATGGGGCTTCCACAACCGCGTTTGCCAGTGGTTGTTCTCTCTCCTGCATCCGTGGCTGGCGTTCCGTCTCGGCAAGGGCTGGTCGAAGAACAGCAGGCTTGCCAAAAACGAAGAATATGTATTCCGCGGCCAGGAAGAACCGCTGTGGCAGTTCGCCGAGGCTTTCGCTTCCGGTCCTGCCGATTCCCCAAAATCTCCTGCCGGTTCTCCCTCTCCTTCTGCCGAATCTCTCAGCGCCGGCGGCCATAAAGTGGACGAATTCATTTTCGGCCACTATCACTGCAAGGTCGACACCATCCTTCCCTGCGGCGCCGGCTTCCACATCCTCAAAGACTGGATGGACGGCTCCGACGCCCTGGTTTTTGACTCGGAATCCGGCAGTCTGTCCAGATGCTGATTGTCGGTACGATACATTAGGCGTAAAGTGTAATTCGCAGGCAAACAGCCTATTACAATGATTGTCTTCTGTATTTTTCAGAAGACAATCTTCTTTATTTATTGAAAAACAAGGAGTTGGACTTTACGGGTAGGTTACCGGTATTTTTCAGGGATGACGGTCTGTTTGGGATATTCGAAGAAGATGGAGTAGTAGAGGTCGCGGAATTCCCCGTTTTCCCATTTCTGGACCAGTTCCTCTGTGACTTGGTCCTCTCCGGTCGGATCGTACTTACTCTTCAGGTTTTGGCCGAAGAGCCGTGCGACACCCTGCCAGAACACGGCCGAGACGCCGCTCCTGTATTCCTTCACGATCTTGTATCCGGTCTTGCCCGTCTCACGGTCGATCAGCCTGGTGACGAGTTTTCCCTGCGATGTGGTTATGCCGCGTATGACAGGGGTGAATACGGAAAGCAGTTCCTTCTGCATTCCGCTCAGGTACTGTTCTTCCTGCCGGCGTGTGAAATTGCTGGCGGCTATGGTGCTGTCGACGCGTTCCTGGATCCTGGCCGCCATCTTGGCATATGGATAGACCTTGTTGAAGTTGTAGACGAGCCGGTAGTACTGCCTGTAGCTTTCCTGCTTTTTCTTGTCCATGGAGCTGAACACCCATGC
>CACXFP010000278.1 GCA_902766985.1 uncultured Bacteroidia bacterium
CATGTCGGTACCTCCGAAGATGATGGCGCTGTTCACCTCGATGTTGTCCATGCCGAGGAACCGGGTGATTTCCGCCATGCCTTCCCGTTTGGATATGATGAAGACCAGGTCGTGGTACTGGAACTTGTAGTCCGGCCTGGGGATGATGGTCTTTCCCTCCCTGGTGACGGCTATGACACGGAACTGCAGGTCGTCATGCGAGGCTGCGGCCGCGAATTCCGCGAGTTTCATGTCCAGCAGGGGGGAGTTTTCCTCCAGCTTGAACACGGAAACCTGCAGCTTCCCCCTGCCGAAATCCATGCTGTCGGTAGTCTCGGTGTGTTTTAGGAGGGCGATTATCTCGTCTGCAGCAATCTTTTCGGGATAGAACATGAGTTCGATTCCCATCTGCTTGAAAATAAGTTTGTTCTCGGATGTGAGATACTCTTCGTCATCTATCCTGGCGGTCACTTTCCCGGCTCCGAGGCTCCTTGCCAGGAGGGCGCTGACAATATTGACATCCTGGGACACACCGGGATTAACGGCGATGAAAAGGTCGCATCCGGCCACGCCGGCTTCTTTCAAGGCCTTGATAGAGGAGTAGTTGCCCTGTATGGTCACAACATCCGCGACGGTCCTGAGTTTGGAGAGTTTTTTCCCGTCGGGGTCGATGACGGATATGTCATTGGCTTCCAGGCTCAGCATCTTTGCAAGATGGGAGCCGATTTCTCCTGCGCCTTCGATAATTATTTTCATGTCGGATATTTGGATAATCAGTAATTGTGGATATACTCTGTCAATTTGTTGTTTCTGAACAGTTTCATGGGGATGAGGAGAATAGGGCACAGTCCCTTTATCTCCCGAATCGCGGATTCTTCAGGCCACTTTCCCAGGGACCTGAATTCCCTGTGGGCTGTCAGGACGGCTTTGAAATACTTGAATTTCAAGCTGAGCAGGTAGCATAGGGCGGACAGGCCGTCCAGGGCCATCCGTCGCCGCAATATCCTTCTGGCCGCCTTGAGGCCTACGGTTCCGGGAAGGTTGTTCTGAAGGGCAAGGAGGTTGTTGCGGTAATTGAGCCTTAGTTTCCATGGCGAATTCTGGGGAAGGGTTCCCCCGCCAAGATGGTAAACTTCTGAATCTGGGACAACTGTCACCGAGAACCCTTTCCTGAGGAGTCTCCAGCAATAGTCAATCTCTTCGAAATGGGCGAAGAACCTGGAATCCAGGCCTCCGAGTTCCTTCCAAAGCGATGCGCGGGTGAGGAGGCAGGCTCCTGATACCCACATTACATCCTTCGGAGAATCATATTGGCCTGAATCCTTTTCCACTTTTTTCATCACCCTTCCGCGGCAGAAGGGGTAGCCGTATTTGTCCATGAGTCCTCCGGCAGCCCCGGCGTATTCGAAGGAAGACCGGTCATGGAAGGATTTCAGTTTCGGGCCGCAGGCTCCGCATCCGGGATGGGAGTCCATCCAGCCGACCAGGGGCTCCAGCCATCCTGACGGGACTTCAATGTCGCTGTTTATAAGAAGGTAATAATCGAAACCTTCCCCGTCGAGGGAGGCGATGGCCCGGTTGTATCCTCCTGTGAATCCGTAATTCTTCCCCAGAGGGATAGTCCTTACCCCGGGGAACCTTTCCGCCATCATTTCCATAGAACCGTCGTCGGAGCCGCTGTCAGCGACGATGACTTCCCCGAGACTGCCGACGCTTTCAATCAGCCCCGGCAGGAATCTGGAAAGATAATCCTTCGTGTTCCAGTTGAGTATGATGACGGCGGTCTTCATCTATTCATCCTTGTGGCAGCAGTCTCCGTCTTTGTCGCAGCCTTCGTCCTTGTGACAGCATTCGCCGTCCTTATTCCCTTTTCCGTGGCAGCAGCCTCCGTCTCCATGGTGCTTGTGGCAGCGGTGGTGCTCTTCGGGAGGAAGGTATTCTCCATGAAGGCCTTCCGTGAGCTCTTTTTCGGTAGCGTCGCGTACGGAAACCACCTTGCCCGTGAAATTCAGGGTCTTGCCTGCCATGGGATGGTTGAAGTCCATTTTAACGGCATCTCCTTCGAAGCCGGCCACGGTGCCCTGGACAATCTGTCCGTTCTGGTTCATCATGGGTATCACCCTTCCCTCAACCAGAAGTCCCTCTGGAATCCTGCCGTCTATCATGAATGATTCCATGGGAAGATTGAAAATCCTTGAAGGATCGTGTACTCCGTATCCCTCTTCCGGAGTGAGGGTGAACGCGAATCCACCTCCGGGTTCGAGGCCTTCTACTTCGGCTTCGAATTTTGGAAGCAGCATGTGGTTGCCGTGGATATAGTCGAGGGGCTTTTCTTCGGTAGCCTTGTCGGCGGTTTTCCCGTCGACCGTCAGTTCGTAGGTAAGGCTTACGACTTTGTCTTTCTCTACTTTCATATCTGATGATTAACAATTGATTTCATTATGGCTCAAGCACTGAGGACAACATTTCCGAACGCTAAGGTAGGAATTTGTTTCGACATGCAAGGCCTCGGGTCGTTCCCTGCATACAGGAGATTGTTCCAGAGGGTGATGATATTGCCGGTCATAAGCATTTCCCTGACCGGGTGCAGAGGCTTTCCGTCGCGGAAAAGGATTCCTTCGATGCCGAATGAGAAATCTCCCGTGGTAGGGTTGCTGTTCCCTCCGTTGAATCCGGTAACCAGCACGCAGTCTCCGCAGAGTTGCAGGATCCTTTCCCGGTC
>CACXFP010000279.1 GCA_902766985.1 uncultured Bacteroidia bacterium
ACGGCGTCTTCGTAGTTGTATCCCTTCCAGGGCATGAAGGCCACCATGAGGTTGCGTCCGAGCGCGAGTTCTCCGCCCTGGGTGGCATAACCTTCGGTGAGTACCTGTCCCTTTTCCACCTTGTCGCCCTTGCGGACTATAGGTTTGAGGTTTACCGTAGTGCTCTGGTTGGTCCTGCGGCAGATGGGAAGTTTGTATACGGTCTCTTCGGGGGAGAAGCTCACAAACTTCTCGTCCTCGGTGCGGTCGTACTTGATCCTGATTTCGTTGGCGTCGACATAGGTTACCTGTCCCTTGCGCTCGGCGATGAACTGGGTGCGTGAATCCAGGCAGACCCTCTCCTCAAGTCCGGTGCCCACGATGGGGGCCTCGGGGGAGAGAAGGGGAACGGCCTGGCGCATCATGTTCGCTCCCATGAGGGCGCGGTGAGCGTCGTCGTGCTCGAGGAAAGGAATGAGGGAAGCCGCCACGGAAGCCATCTGGTTGGGGGCGACGTCCATGAAGTCTACTTCTTCCCTGGAAACCACGGGGAAATCGGCTTCCAGACGGCACTGGATCCTGTCTTCGGTTATCGTGCCGTCGTCGTCCATCTTCACATTGGCCAGGGAGACCTTCTTGCTCTCTTCCTCCTCGGCGCTCATGTAGTGCCATCCCTTGTCGGTGAGGTCCACCTTGCCCTGATGCACCTCGCGGTACGGGGTCTCGATGAATCCCAGCTCATTGATCCTGGCATAAACACACAGGGAAGAAATGAGTCCGATATTCGGTCCTTCAGGGGACTCGATAGGGCAGAGGCGGCCGTAATGGGTGTAGTGGACGTCCCTGACCTCGAATCCTGCCCTGTCACGGGAAAGACCTCCGGGGCCGAGGGCGCTGAGACGCCTCTTGTGGGTCACTTCGGCAAGAGGGTTGGTCTGGTCCATGAACTGGGACAGCTGGCTCGTGCCGAAGAAGGAGTTTATGACGGAAGACAGGGTCTTCGCGTTGATGAGGTCGATGGGCTTGAACTGCTCGCTGTCGCGGACGTTCATCCTTTCCCTGATGGTCCTTGCCATCCTGGAGAGACCGACGCTGAACTGGTTGGCAAGCTGCTCGCCCACAGTGCGTACACGCCTGTTGGACAGGTGGTCGATGTCGTCCACAGTCGCCTTCGAGTTGATTAGCTCGATGAGGTACTTGATGATCTCGATGATGTCGGTGTTCGTGAGGACACGGGTCGCCGCATCGATCTTGTCTTCAAGGCCGAGCTTCTTGTTCAGGCGGTAACGGCCGACTTCGCCGAGGTCATACCTCTTCTCGGAGAAGAAGAGCTTGTCAATGACGTCGCGGGCGGTGCTCTCATCGGGCGGTTCCGAATTGCGGAGCTGCTTGTAGATGTAGTTTACGGCCTCGATCTCGGTGTTGGTAGGATCCTTCTGCATGGTGTTGAAGATGATGGCGTACTCGTTCGAGTTGGCCTCGTCTTTCTGCAGGAGGATGGTCTTGACCTCCGTGTCAGCAATCCTTTCGATTGTGTCGTCGCTGAGGATCTCGCCCCTTTCAACGATGGGGATGGTCCTCTCGATGGGGATGATTTCGCCGGTGTCTTCGTCTTCGAAGTCTTCGGTCCACGTCTTGAGGACCTTGGCCGCCAGCTTGCGGCCTTCATTGGCCTTGAGGACTTCGGGAGTGGCCTCCACTTCGTCTGCAAGTCCGAATATGTCTATGATGTCCTTGTCGCTGTTGTAACCGATTGCCCTGAGGAGGGTGGTGACGGGCAGTTTCTTTTTTCGGTCTATGTAGGCGTACATGACATTGTTGATATCTGTGGCGAACTCGATCCAGGAACCCTTGAAGGGAATGATCCTGGCCGAATACAGCTTCGTTCCGTTGGCGTGCATGCTCTGGTCGAAGAAGACGCCGGGGGACCTGTGCAGCTGGGAAACGATGATTCGCTCGGAACCGTTTATGACGAAGGTTCCCGAGGGGGTCATGTAAGGGATGTTTCCGAGATACACGTCCTGGATCATGGATTCGAAATCCTCGTGCTCAGGGTCGGTGCAGGAAAGGCGAAGCTTGGCCTTCAGGGGCACGTTGTAGGTCAGGCCCCTGTCTATGCATTCCTCGATCGAGTACTGGGGAGGGTCGACGAAATAGTCGATGAACTCCAACTTGTAGTTGTTCCTCGTGTCTTCGATGGGGAATATTTCCTGGAACACCTGGTAGAGTCCTTCATTCTTCCTGTTCTCCGGAGTAGTCTCCAACTGGAAGAAATCCTTGAAGGACTTCAGCTGCACCTCAAGCAGATCGGGATAAGTCAGAATCTTCGATGTGGCGAAATTGATTCGCTTTGTATTGGTCTTTTTTGACATGTGCTGCCTTAAAGGAAATTGAGAAAAACTTAAATACGACAAAAAGGTTTAGAGCCTGAAAGTGGCTCTAAACCTGAAGATTTTCCCACAGGGGGGAAGCGGAGGGATTTATTTAACCTCAACTTCGGCTCCTGTTTGCTCGAGAGTTTCCTTGAGCTGCTCTGCCTCTGCCTTGGAAACCTTGGTCTTGAGAGGAGCGGGAGCGCCGTCAACAAGATCCTTGGCCTCTTTGAGTCCGAGTCCGAGAGCTTCCTTCACGGCCTTGATGACCTGAAGTTTGGCCTGTCCTGCGGAGGTGAGGATTACATCGAATTCAGTCTGCTCTGCAGGCTCGGCGGCAGCTGCTGCTGCGGGACCGGCTACTGCAACTGCTGCAGCTGCGGGCTCGATGCCATATTCTTCCTTAAGAACTTTCGCAAGCTCCTGAACGTCTTTTACAGTCAAGTTAACCAACTCTTCTGCAAGTGCTTTTACGTCTGCCATAATTGATAATGTTTAAATTGTTATTGTTATTATTATTTTTCTTCTTTTTCGGAAAGGGTCTTGACGATTCCGGCGAGCTTGCCGCCAGCGCCCTGAAGGGCGGAGACAACGTTGCGGGCGGGAGACTGCAGCAGGGCGATGATGTCGGCGATGAGCTCTTCCCTGGACTTGATGGATGCAAGTTCTTCGAGCTTGTCAGCGCCTACAAATGCGCACTCCTGTACGTAAGCACCTTTGAGTTCGGGCTTCCCGTTAAGTTCCTTAGTAACTTTCTTGATAAGTTTCGCAGGGGCGTTGGGAACCTCCGTAAACATGATGGCCGTATTGCCCTTGAGGACAGGAAGCAGCTCGTTGAGCTCGCTGTTGTCCATACCCTTGATGACATGGGTGAGGAGGGTGTTCTTCACTACTGAAAGCTTGATGCCCTCTTCGAAGCATTTACGGCGCAGGGATGATGTCTGTCCAGCATTGAGGCCGGAGATGTCCGTCAGATAGAAATGGGGATACTCCTTAAGCTGTGCCGAGATAGTTTCAATAATCTGTGCTTTGAGTTCTTTCTTCATGGTATTGAAATTTTATTTCTCAGCTCCAGAAACCTGGAATGCTTTGACATCGACTTTGATACCGGGGCTCATGGTCGAGCAGATGGATGCGCTCTTCATATAGGTTCCCTTCAGGGCCTGAGGCTTGAGTTTGAGAACCGCGTTAAGGAAAGCGGCTGCGTTTTCGCAGATCTGCTGGGCGGAGAAGGACACCTTGCCAATAGCGGCGTGGATGATACCGGTCTTGTCGACCTTGAAGTCGATCTTACCGGCCTTCACGGCCTGGACGGCAGGGGCGATGTCCATCGTAACGGTGCCGGTCTTGGGGTTCGGCATCAGTCCGCGGGGGCCGAGTACGCGACCAAGGGCACCGACCTTCGGCATGACCGAGGGGGTGCAGATGATGACGTCTACGTCGGTCCATCCACCCTTTATCTTTTCAACATATTCGTCGAGACCGACATAGTCGGCTCCGGCTTCAGTCGCCTCTTTCTCCTTGTCGGGAGTGCAGAGGACGAGTACTCTGGTGACCTTGCCCGTTCCGTTGGGAAGGGTAACGACTCCACGGATCATCTGGTTGGCCTTGCGGGGATCCACGCCGAGATTGGTGGAAATCTCCACCGAAGAGTCGAATTTGGTGTAGGTCAGATCCTTCACCAGCTCACATGCCTCGGAGAGTGTATAAAGCTTGTGCGGGTCGTATTTTGCGATAACCGCCTGTTGGTTTTTTGTCAACTTACTCATTTTGCTGCATGTGTTAAATGTTCTCAGGGAATGCGCCTTTGACGGTGATGCCCATGCTCCTGGCCGTTCCGGCGACCAGTCTCATGGCGGACTTCAGCGTGAAAGCGTTAAGGTCCGGCATCTTGCCTTCAGCAATCGTCTTGATCTGATCCCAGGTAACGGACGCAACCTTGTTCCTGTTGGGTTCTCCCGATCCTTTCTGGACCTTTGCGGCCTCGAGGAGGGAAATGGCCACGGGGGGCTGCTTGACCTCGAACGTGAAGGACTTGTCTGAATACACCGAAATGACTACAGGGAGGATCTTTCCCGCCTGAGCCTGGGTGGCAGCGTTGAACTGCTTGCAGAAATCCATGATGTTCAAGCCCTTGGAACCGAGAGCCGGTCCTACCGGAGGCGCTGGATTGGCAGCTCCGGCTTTAATCTGGAGCTTGATGAATCCGGTAACTTCTTTTGCCATGTTTGTTATTCTTTAGTTACTTGTGTAAAGCTGAGCTCCAGCAGGGTCTTCCTGCCGAATATCACCACTACTACCTTGAGTTTGCTTCTGTCCTGGTCAATCTCGTCGACCGTACCTCCGAACCCGTTGAAAGGTCCGTCGGTGATCTTCACGGAGTCGCCGACCTCATAGCTGGTCTGGGCGACGGTGATGCTGTCTGCATTCTCGTCCACTTCTCCAAGGATCCTGCGGACCTCATCCTCGCGGATGGGGACGGGGACCCTTTCGGTCTGGGTGCCGGTACCTTTGTTCTCGGTGAGGAATCCGGACATGCCGGGGATAAGGTTGCGGATGATGTATTCGAGTTCGGGGGTGAGTTCGGCTTCGATAAGTACATAGCCAGGGAAAAGGAGCCTTTCGGCTTCTTTCCTCTTGCCGTTCTTTATCACGATTTCTTTCTTGGCAGGGACCAATATCTGGCCAACCTGATCCTGAAGTCCGCTTCTCTCAATCTCTTTCTCGAGATAATCTTTGGCTTTCTTCTCCTTGCTTCCTGCGGTACGAAGAACATACCATTTCTTTTCGCCCATGACAATAGTCGATTTTTACAGAGTATAAATCACCGTCATCAGATGCTGGAAAGCGTAGTCTATTACGAACAGGGCGGCGGCCAGGATGATCGTGGCGATCAGCACAAGCCATGCCGAGCTCTGGAGTTTAGCCCAACTAGGCCATGAGACCTTCTGGGTGAGCTCCACGTAAGACTCCTTGCAATAGTTAATGAACTTTCTCATCTTTAACTTTAATGGACACCGAAAATTGGAAGCTTATACGATGTCTGTTAAACAATTACCAAATCGTAACCTTTGATATCTGGCAGGGGAAGCAGGATTCGAACCCACATCGACGGTTTTGGAGACCGCTGAACTACCCTTGTTCTATTCCCCTGAAAACGGAGTCCCCGTGTGCGGGAACTCCGGCAAGTTCAGGAATTACTCGTCAATCTTTATAACCTGTCCTGCACCAACGGTACGGCCACCTTCGCGGATAGCGAACTGCTGACCCTGGGCGAGAGCAACGGGAGTGATGAGAGTAACCTTGATCTCTACGTTGTCACCAGGCATGACCATCTCAACGCCTTCAGGGAGCATGATTTCTCCGGTAACGTCAAGGGTACGGATGAAGAACTGGGGACGGTAGTGATTGTGGAACGGAGTGTGACGTCCGCCTTCCTCTTTCTTAAGAACGTAGATCTGGGCGGTGAACTCGGTGTGAGGAGTGATGGTGCCGGGCTTGGCAACAACCTCACCTCTCTTGACTTCCTTCTTGTCCACACCGCGGAGAAGCAGACCGACATTGTCGCCGGCTTCGCCCTGGTCGAGGAGCTTGCGGAACATTTCAACGCCGGTGACGACGGTGGAGCGGGGCTTGTCATTGAAGCCTACGATCTCGACGGGGTCGTTCACGTGGACGGTACCGAGCTCGATACGGCCGGTAACGACAGTACCGCGGCCGGTGATGGAGAAGATGTCCTCGATAGGCATGAGGAAAGGCTTGTCAGTGTCACGGACAGGGGTAGGGATGTACTCGTCTACGCAGTTCATGAGCTCCATGACCTTGTCTTCCCAAACCTTCTCACCGTTGAGTGCGCCAAGTGCGGAACCACGGATGATGGGGCAGTCCTCATCGAACTTGTAGAAGCCGAGGAGGTCGCGGATTTCCATCTCGACGAGGTCGAGCATCTCTTCGTCTTCAACAAGGTCAACCTTGTTCATGAAAACGAGGATCTTCGGAACGTTCACCTGACGGGCGAGCAGGATGTGCTCACGGGTCTGAGGCATGGGACCGTCGGTGGAAGCCACCACAAGGATAGCACCGTCCATCTGGGCAGCACCGGTAACCATGTTCTTAACGTAGTCGGCGTGACCCGGGCAGTCCACGTGCGCATAGTGGCGAGCCTCGGTCTCATACTCTACGTGGGAAGCGTTGATGGTTATACCACGGGCCTTCTCCTCGGGAGCGTTGTCAATCTGGTCGAAAGACTTGAGGTGATCCGCATTGCCGGCAACTCTCTCGGAGAGCACCTTGGTGATGGCAGCGGTCA
>CACXFP010000280.1 GCA_902766985.1 uncultured Bacteroidia bacterium
GCCTATCAGCGCGCCGCCCATCAGCTGGTTCATCCCGCATGCCTTGATGATCATCGGTTCGAAGACCATCATGAGGATGGTGAAAATTATTGAGATGGATATGGCGATCGAGAGGTCGTCTTTCTTGCATTTGGCCGCAGCTCCCGTAGCGATGGCCGCGGAAGTGCCGCAGACACTTGTCGCGGAAGCCATGGTAATCACAAGAGGCTTGTTGTCGATCTTGAGTACCTTGGTTCCGAGCCACCACATGAAGATGATGACTATCGGGGTGACGATCCATGCGATTCCGAGACCATAGAGGCCGAACTTCGCTATATTGCTGAACAACACGGAGAAACCCATGATGACAAGGCCGGTCTTGATGTAGAATTCGGTCCTGATGGCAGGTTTGAGCCAGTCGGGGACCCCGACGGTGTTGGAAATCAGCAGGCCGACAAGAAGAGCCCAGAACGCCCATTCGAGATAGCGGTTAAGGGTGAATTCGGCGCTTATCAGACGCACGAATACCGCGATGACGAACAGCGCGATGAAGGCAGGAATGAACTTGCTGAGCTTTTCTCCCTGAAGCTTGACTCCTATCGAGAACAGCACCCCGAGGGTAATCACCGTTACAAGGGTCTTGCTCCAGAAAGCCCAGGTCGTAAACTGAGACCCGAGGGCGGCAAGGGTGGCTTTCTCCGTCTCGCCGAACCCCCAGGTGGAGAATTTCAGGGCACTGAAGTCAAACGCCTTCGTAAGGACGGCTACAGCCCCTATGGCTATGATTATGAATCCGATCCATACGGAAAGCCAATCCTCCTTCTTCCAAAGTTCGGAAAGGTTGCTTTGTTTTTTTGTCGTTTCCATGATACGGGTTTTAGTACGTATTTAATATTATTCAACCTTGCGGGCTCCGTCGCTGATGACCACGTCGTAAACCTTCGGAGCGTGGCCGAACTTTGCGGTAAACTCTTCGACTGCGGTCTTGATGAAGGCGTCGTAGAGCTCTTCCTTGACAAGGTTGATGGTGCATCCGCCGAAGCCGCCGCCCATCACGCGGGAGCCGGTGACATCGCAGCGGCGGGCAAGCTTGTTGAGGAAATCAAGCTCCTCGCAGCTTACCTCATAAAGCCGGCTCATTCCGAAATGGGTCTGGTACATCATCTCGCCGACGGTTTCATAATCTCCCCTCTCAAGGGCGTCGCATACGTCAAGGACTCTCTGGACTTCGCCAATTACATATTCTGCCCTGAGGAAATCCTCTTCAGGGATTTCGTCGCGGACCTCCTCGAGCCAGAGCCTCTTGGCATCGCTGAGGAACTCCACGTCAGGATGGTTCTTGCGGATTGCCGCAGCAGCATTCTCGCAGGAAGCGCGCCTCTTGTTGTAGGCCGACGATGCGAGCTCGTGCTTTACGCAGGAGTCGATGAGAACGAGTTTGTAGCCTTTGGGGTCGAAGGGGAAATACTTGTATTCCATCGTCTTGCAGTTGAGGCGGATAAGGCTTCCGGCCTTGCCGAAGATGGAGGCGAACTGGTCCATGATGCCGCACATCACTCCACAGTAGTTGTGCTCCGTGGACTGGCCGATGCGGGCCAGTTCGAATTTGTCTATATTGTTGTTGAAAAGGCTGTTGAGGGCATAGGCAAATGTGCTCTCAAGGGCGGCCGACGAACTCAGGCCTGCTCCGAGGGGGACGTCTCCCGCGAACACGGTGTCGAATCCCTCAACCTTTCCGCCACGCTTTATGGTTTCACGGCACACGCCGAAGATATACCTTGCCCAGGCCTGTTCGGGTTTGTCCTCCTCATTCAGGCCGAATTCGCAGTATTCATCATAATCCAGTGAGAAGGCTCTCACCTTCTTCTCCCCGTTCAGTTTGATCTTGGCCATTATTCCTTTGTCGATGGCGCCGGGGAAAACATACCCGCCATTGTAGTCGGTATGCTCTCCGATAAGGTTGATTCTTCCGGCGGAAGCGAACACTTCCCCTCCTTCTCCGAACAGGGTCTGGAATTTCTCCTGGATTTTATCTTTCATGGTCATAGTTATTTGTGTTTATATCTTTACAAATTTAGGAATTCTGCTCAATATTGCAACTATCAGACATTGAAAAGGAAATGCATGATGTCGCCGTCCTCGACGACATATTCCTTCCCTTCGGTGGCAAGCTTGCCGGCGGCGCGCACCGCTGCCTCTGACTTGTACTGCACGAAATCATCATACTTGATTACCTCGGCGCGGATGAATCCCCTTTCAAAGTCGCTGTGGATAACCCCGGCCGCCTTCGGCGCCTTGTCCCCCCTGCGGATGGTCCAGGCCCGGCACTCGTCTTCTCCTGCGGTGAAGAAGGTCTGCAGGTTCAGAAGATGGTAGGCTCCCTGGATAAGACGGACGACGCCGGATTCTTCGAGCCCCATTTCTGACAGGAACATCTGACGGTCGTCATAGTCCTCGATCTCGGCGATCTCCGCCTCCGTCTTCGCAGCTATCACCAGGATTTCGGCATTCTCGTCCTTCACCGCCTCGCGGACAGCGTCCACATAGGCATTTCCTCCGGCAGCGGAAGCCTCGTCAACGTTGCACACATACATCACCGGCTTGTTGGTCAGCAGGAAGAGATCGTGGGCAAAGGACTCCTCCTCGGGATTGTTAAGCGCAACGGTGCGGCAGGATTTCCCCTGGTCAAGAGCTTCCTTGTACCTCTCGAGAAGTTCGACCATCTTCCTGGCATCCTTGTCACCCCCGGTGGTGGCCATCTTGCGTAGCTTGGCAAGACGGTTCTCTACTGTCTCAAGGTCCTTTATCTGAAGTTCCGCATCGACGATCTCCTTGTCCCTGACCGGATCAACGCTCCCGTCCACGTGGACCACGTTCCCGTCGTCGAAGCACCTGAGCACATGGAGGATGGCGTCCGTATCGCGGATGTTTCCAAGGAACTGGTTCCCGAGCCCTTCTCCCTTACTCGCCCCTTTGACCAGGCCTGCGATGTCAACGATGTCGACCGTTGCAGGGATGGTGCGCTTCGGATGACAGAGGTCCGTAAGGACTTCAAGCCTCCTGTCAGGAACATTGGTGGAACCAAGGTTGGGATCTATGGTGCAGAAAGGGAAATTGGCGCTCTGGGCCTTCCCGGAACTGATGCAATTGAAGAGCGTGGATTTGCCGACGTTGGGCAGTCCCACGATACCGCATTTAAGGGACATAAAGATTTATTTTTTACAGACGCAAAAATAGCAATATTATTTGCGAATCTTATTACGGTTTTGTCTTTCTTTTCGTTTTCCGCCGCGGTATTCGTTACCTTTCCGGAGCTATGAAAACCTTACTTCTTTTGCTCCTGTGCCTTTTTGCCGCAGGCCCCGGACCGGACTCACCCGGCACGATGTTCATGTTCTGGAACCTCGAAAATTTCTTCGACTACAGGGATTCCGGGCAGGGAGGGTCCGACGCGGAGTTTTCGTCCATGGGGGAAAGGCATTGGACAAAGACGAAATTCTACCGGAAATGCCTGGCGGCGGCGAAGACCATCCTTTGGATTTCAGATACTTATGGAGACCTGCCTGATGTCGTGGGGGTGGCTGAAGTGGAGAATTCCTTCGTTGTGGGCAGGCTCGTGAACACCGATGTGCTGAAAAAGCACGGGTACGGATTCATCCACTATGATTCCCCGGACAGGAGGGGGATAGACGTTGCCCTTCTGTACAGGAAGGAAGTGTTCGACACGCTGGAGTCCCGACCCTTCCGGATAGATGCCAGGGGACCGGACGGGAAAGAATTGAATACCAGGGATATCCTTATGGTGAAACTTCGCCGGAAAGATTCCGGCGACACGCTGGTAGCCTTTGTAAACCACCATCCTTCCAAATACAGGGGCGGAAGCACGGAATGGAGACGGGAGGCCGCCGTGGAAAGGCTGCGTTCCCTGGCAGACTCGCTGCACAGCTGCGGAATACGGAACATCGTCGCGATGGGAGACTTCAATGACACGCCGGACAATCAGCTTTTCCGCAGGCTTACGGAAAATGGCTGCCTCCACCTGATGGAACCGGCCGCCGGCAAAGGCACCATACGTTTCAACGGCAAGTGGGAAATGATAGACCTTTTCTTCGTCAGCGAAGGTATTATGGACCGGAATCCGGTCATGGTCATCCCCAATCCACCTTTCCTGACGGCACGCGACCCTGCCCACTCCGGAGACAAACCACTGAGGACATATTCCGGCCCGCGCTACAACGGCGGCGTCTCAGACCATCGGCCTGTATTGCTGATGTTGGATTAATGATTATTTTTGTGAAGCATCACACATCGAAAGAATGATCATGACACGTTTTTCCAGATTTGCGTCAGCCCTTGTATCTGTGGCGTTCTGCCTTGCCGGCAACAAGATTTCCGCTCAGGATATCTCATCTTTCACCCTTCCTACTCCTTGGAGCAAGGACGCC
>CACXFP010000281.1 GCA_902766985.1 uncultured Bacteroidia bacterium
AAGGAACTCGGTGCTCTCGAGGAGACTGGCATTTGCCTGGCCATCCTGGCCTACGGCGATTTCAATGTCATTGAACCCGAGGGAAGAGACCACGAGGGTGGCACCCCTGGGGACATTGAGGCTGTAGCGGCCGTCGCTGTCGGTGACCGCACCGTTCTGTGTGCCCTTCTCATAAACGTAGGCGCCGGGAAGAGGTTCGCCTGCCGCGTCGGTGATGACTCCGGTCACGACCCTGTTCCTGGGCTGTCCGTTCTGGGCTTCCAGTGGGAAAATGGAAATCTGCTTGTCCACGATGCGCCATCCGAGGGCGGCGCCGGACAATACCTTGTTCATCGTTTCGTTGATGTCCGCTCCGGAGAGGTTGACCGTAACCGGGACAGTTACATCCACGAGAGAGTTGTTGTAGACGAACGTGTAGTCCGTCTGTGACTGAATCTTCGCGAGAACCGACTTGAGCTGTTCTCCCGAACTGCGCAATGTCACCTTTTGTCCCCACGCCGTTACGCTGATGAGGACCAGGGCGAGCATTGCAACCAATCTTGATGTGAACTTCATAGGGAATTGGTTGGTTAATAATTATGTAAACAATTTAGAGGTTTCCACATAAGCAGGTTTCTGCATTAATATATGTTTATACACTTGAAAACCGTTTTACCCCAACAAGATTTTTCTCGGAAAAGATGAATTCCTATCTTTGTGGGCCCGGTTGCGAATGAGGCAGCCGAGATAACTGATTTCAGGGAGGATGGCGAAAGAAAGCAAGGATTTTCTGTTGGGCCTGGTTAGGGATGGAGAGGAAATTTCCATCCCCCGCCAGTTGAGGCTCATGGTGATGCTCAGCCTCCCGGCCATCCTGGCCCAGTTCAGTTCCGTGATGATGCAGTACATCGATGCCGGCATGGTCGGCCGCCTGGGGGCAGGCCCTTCCGCATCCATCGGCCTCGTTTCCACCAGCACCTGGATAATGTACGGATTCGCCACCGCGGTATGCTCGGGTTTCTCGGTCCAGGTTGCCCATCTTTTCGGCTCGAAGGATTTCAAGGGCGCAAGGAGCATGTTCCGCCAGGGACTCACCACCGTCATGGTCTTCGGGTTGCTTCTTGGTGTTTTCGGCATGGCCATTTCCCAAAAGCTTCCCTTCTGGCTCGGCGGCTCGGCGGACATCGCCTCAGACGCTTCGGCCTATTTCCTGATTTTCAGTGCTTTCCTTCCACTCAGCGCCATTGGATATGCAGCCAGCATGATGCTCCAGGCGAGCGGCAACATGAAGGTTCCGAGCCTCGTCTATGCGGGAATGTGCGCGCTCGACGTTGTGTTCAATTACTTCTTCATCTATGTCCTGGACATGGGGGTCGTGGGTGCCGCCTGGGGAACCGGTGTAGCCGAAACCGTCACTTCCATATTCGTGCTCTGGTACACAATGGTGAAATCCCCTGATCTGAGGATAGTGGGGGAGGAAGGTTCGTTCAGGCCCTCCGAAAAGACCCTGAAGAATGCCTGGGGCATCACCGGCCCGCTCTGGCTGCAGAACCTCGTGATGAGGGGGGCATATATCATGGGGACCGTCATCGTGGCGCCCCTCGGCCCGGTTTCCATCGCCGCCAACATGTTCGCAGTTTCCGCGGAGAGCTTCTGCTATATGCCGGGATACGGCATTTCCGAGGCAGCCACCACCCTTGTAGGCCAGAGTCTCGGCGCCAACCGGAAGGAGGTGGCCAGGAAGTTCGCATGGATCGCCGTCCTGCTTGCGGGCGGGACCATGTCGGTCCTGGCCGTACTGATGTTCATTTTCGCTCCCCAGATGATGTCTATCCTGAGCAATGACCCGGAAGTGATTGCCTTGGGAGCCAAGGTGCTGAGGATCGAAGCCTTTGCTGAACTCCTCTATGGGGTGTCCATCGCGGGCTACGGTTCATGTGTGGGCGGAGGAGATACCCTCGTCCCGAGTTTCATGAACTTCGGAAGCATGTGGGTGGTGAGGATCGGCCTGGCCGCCATCCTTACCCCGAAGATCGGTCTTGCCGGGTACTGGATAGCTATGTGCATAGAACTCAACGTCCGAGGACTCCTCTATATATGGAGGCTGCGGGGAGAGAAATGGATGAGGCTGAAGGTTATTTCCTGACGGAAATCTTGCAGTCGGCCGGAGCCAGGATGTTTCCGTCTATAGTCACCGAACCGATGGAATCGGCGATGATGCTTCCGCTGCGGGGATTCTTTATATCGGTTATTCCTCCCTTGATTTCTGCCCGGACAGTAGAGTCTTCGAAGATACGGTCGCAGGCCGGATCGAAGGTGCAGTCTTCCAGGACGAGGTCTTCGGCGTAGCAAAGAGGCTGCTCCCCGGCGATATGGCACCTCACGAGCCTCAGGTTCTTTGAATGCCATCCGAGATACTCTCCGTCAAGGACCGAGTCGTAAATGGTGACGTTCTCCGTCTCCCAGAAGGAGTCCTTGGTAACGATCCTCGCATTGCGGACCACGGCGTTCTTCACATACTGGAAGACATATTTGGAATCGCTCTCCAGGCCGTCGACGTCTATGTCCTCGCAGAACATGAACGGGTAGGTGCCTTCGTGGAGCTTGACGTTGCGTACTTTCAGGCCCTTGACCTTCCAGAAGGTCTCGTCGGCATCATTGATGACGACATTCTCGAGAGTGAGGTTTTCCATCTCCCTGAAAAACTTCGGGCCGTCGATCGTACACTCCCTCATCTCCATGTCCGTCGAATACCAGATTGCGCTGCGTGAACCAACTGCGAAATAGCAGTTGTCAATCTTGGAGCCGTGCACGTGCCACCAGGGATATTTTCCGTAAAAACGGCAGCCGCTCGCTTCCAGGTTCCTGCAACATTTGATTCCTGATTCTCCGTCGAGAATCTCAATATTCTCCAGGCGGGTGTCCTTTATTCCAAACAGAGGCCTCTCCCCGCCGAATTGCCGGTCTTTGATTATTTCCATATTTTAAAAATTCCGGGCGGTATATCCTGCAAAAATCCCGCCAGTGTAATAATCCCGAGAAATGTGTATTTTTGAGACCATGAAACCACTCAAGTATCTATTCCTAGTCCCCTGCGCTGCCAACCTGGCAGGCCATCTGACCGGCGTGTCCTGGCTTCACATATTGTCAAAGCCCCTCCTGATGCCTCTCCTGGCCCTGTCGGTGTGGCTCTGGATGAAAGAACATGGCGTCAGGGGAAGCCGTACCGTCCTTATTCCTGCAGCCCTGGCGGCCGGAGCCTTGGGGGACATCCTGCTGATGTTCCACGGGAGCGGACCCTTCATGGCCGGCATGGCAGCGTTCTTCCTCGGGCACTTGCTTTATTTCTGCGTTCTGCCCGCCCCTTGGAAAGCAGGCGGAGTGTCAGGCAAACTGTTTATTTGCCTTTTATTTGCCGCCCTGCTCGCCGGAGTGCTGTCGCTCGCGGGAGGATTGCCCCTTGCCGGCGTCATGAGCATATGTGTGAAGATATACGCCGGGATGTTCGCCCTGTTGGTTGCAACGAGCGTCGCAGCCGCACTGCTCCGGGGAAAGCCTTTCTATCTCGTAACCGCCCTAGGCTTCCTGCTGTTCGCCTTTTCGGATTATTTCGTGGCCCAGGGAGCATTCTCTGATGTTTCCATCCCGATGCGGGGCTTCGTGGTCATGTCTTCATACATCGTCGCCCAGGCGGTAATCGCCTTTTCACTCGCTGCTGAAGAAATCATGAAATGGGAACGCACGGAATATGGCGTCAGGGTCCGACGCCTGTACAGCCTCCGGGATGCCCTCATGGCTGATGAAGATGCTTTTGTCCATGCGTTCGAGGAAGATTTCGGGAAAGGGGAATTCGAGGCATACACGACGGAGCTCGGCTTCCTGTACAACGATATCCGCCACACTATCAGTCACCTTCGTGACTGGATGGAGCCCCGGGCGGTCGCCACTCCGTTCATCCTCTGGCCCGGGAGGAGTCGCATTTTCCCTGAACCCTATGGCAAGGTGCTGATAATAGGACCTTTCAACTATCCGCTCCATCTTGTGGTCGCCCCTCTCGCCGCAGCCATCGCTGCCGGAAATACGGCCGTGGTAAAACCATCCCGGCAGACTCCTTCCGTGTCCGCCATCCTCTCCTCCATGCTGCGTGATACCTTCCCTCCGGAAGTCGTCGAGGTGGCTGACGACGGCATCTCAAATGAGGAACTGCTTTCGCGGAAGTATGATTACATATTCTTCACCGGCAGCCCCCGTGTGGGGAAGATCGTGATGGAAGCCGCGTCAAAGCATCTGATCCCGGTTACCCTGGAACTGGGCGGCAAGAGTCCCGCCATAGTCTGCCCCGATGCTCCGCTCCGCCTCGCCTGCGAACGTATAGCCAAGGGGAAATTCATCAATGCCGGCCAGACCTGCGTCGCTCCGGACTATGTCCTCGTGCACGAGTCCGTCCATGATGAATTCATCAGGACGATCAGGAATGTCATCGGGGAATTCTATGGAAGTGTCTCGGTTCGTCCGGAAGAGATGACGTTGATGGCCACGGAACGGCACTTCAGCAGGGTTGCGTCCCTGATTCCCGACGACAAACCTGCCGGTGCAGGCCCCTCCGTCGCGGCAGGAGGCTTCACCGACCCGGAGATGAATTATATTTCGCCGACAGTCCTCGACGGCTGCAGCTGGAATGACCCGGCAATGCGGGAGGAGATATTCGGACCGGTCCTTCCTGTGTTGACGTTCAAGGATTTGCAGGCCGATGTGATTGACAGGATAAATGCCGGCGAAAAACCCTTGGCCCTGTACCTTTTCACAAAGAACCGTCAGACCGTCCGCACCGTCCTGTCATCGGTATCTTTCGGCGGCGGCTGCGTGAACGATACGATCATGCACCTGGGAAACGAGAACCTTCCTTTCGGAGGTGTGGGCAATTCCGGAATGGGAGCATATCACGGCAAGACCGGTTTCGAGACATTCTCCCACATGAAGTCCATGCTTCTGAAGCCTTCCTGCCTGAACTTCGACCTGCTCAAACCTCCGTACGGGAGAAAACTTCGCCTGATCAGGAAATTCTACAGATAGGGAAGATAAGTAAAACCAAAGAAGAACTGTAAAACCAAAAAAGAAAGCCGCGGCATAGCGCTGCGGCTTTCTCTCGATATTAAAGTTACTAGAGCTTCGGACCGGCCTTGACAAGCTTCTTGCCGGCGGCGTTGCCTTCGTACTTGTGGAAGTTCTTGATGAAACGTCCGGCGAGATCCTTCGCTTTCTCCTCCCACTCAGCGGCATTCTTGTAGGTGTCGCGAGGATCGAGGATTCCGGTGTCCACGCCTTCGAGCTTGGTGGGAACCACGAAGTCGAAGTAAGGGATGGTCTTGGTGGGGGCGGCGTCGATGCTGTGGTTGAGGATGGCGTCGATGATGCCGCGGGTGTCACGGATGCTGATTCGCTTTCCGGTGCCGTTCCAGCCGGTGTTCACGAGGTAAGCCTTGGCACCGCTCTTCTTCATCTTCTTCACGAGTTCCTCTGCGTACTTGGTCGGGTGGAGCTCAAGGAAGGCCTGGCCGAAGCAGGCGGAGAAGGTCGGGGTAGGTTCGGTGATTCCGCGCTCGGTACCTGCGAGCTTGGCGGTGAAACCGGAGAGGAAGTAGTATTTGGTCTGCTCGGCGTTCAGGATGCTGACGGGAGGAAGTACTCCGAAAGCGTCGGCGCTGAGGAAGATGACCTGCTTTGCAGCGGGACCCTGGCTCTCGGGACGGACGATCTTCTCGATGTGGTAGATAGGATAGCTGACGCGGGTGTTCTCGGTGACGCTCTTGTCGTTGAAGTCAATCTTGCCGTCCTTGTCTACGGTGACGTTCTCCAGGAGGGCGTCCCTGCGGATTGCGTTGTAGATGTCGGGTTCGGATTCCTTGTCAAGCTTGATGACCTTAGCATAGCAGCCGCCTTCGAGGTTGAACACGCCCTTGTTGTCCCAGCCGTGCTCGTCGTCGCCGATGAGAAGGCGCTTGGGATCG
>CACXFP010000282.1 GCA_902766985.1 uncultured Bacteroidia bacterium
AGGTTTCAACAAGGAGAAGAACGTCTTCATACCGAAAGGAACAATATCCTTCGGAATCTCCTTCACCGGTTCTTCCGGGGATATAGGTAAGAACGGCGGCTTCACGGTCTTTCCTTCCCTGATCAAGGATCTGGATGGATCATATACCACCTTCGGCATTTCACCCGCGGCAGGATATTTCGTCATGGACAACCTGAGCGTCGGAGTCAAGTTCAAGTACGCGGGGACCAGACTGAATATCGGGAACGCCGCCGTCTCCCTCGATGACGACCTGTCCTTCGGAATCGAGGACAAGGGCTATCGCAGGCAATCCTACGCCGGATCCCTGTTCTGCCGCTACTATGTCCCTTTCATGGGTTCGAGGATCTTCGGATGGTTCGTAGAGGGAGGATTCAATTACAAATATGCCCAGGGGATAAACTTCCAGCTCGAAGAAGGGCTGAAACACGGGGTATACAACGATACCTATGTCACTTCCCTCACCATCGACCCGGGAATATGTTTCTTCGTGGCGGACCAGGTGAGTTTCGAGGCCCAGATCGGCCTGGCTGAAATCGGAATGACGAAAATCAAGCAGTCCGAGAACCAGGTCAAGACAAGCGAGGCTTCCCAGTTCAGGTTCAGCGGAGGGATCGACATCCTCGACATAAAGATCGGAGCAAGATTTTTTTTCTAAAGGATGATGAGACGCGCTTTGCTACTCACGGCCGCTTTGGCTTCCCTCGTATCCTGCCGTTTCAAGAACGACCTGGACTATCCGGTCATTCCGGCCGAGATACTTGACATCCAGGTCGACGGACAGTCCGGGCTAAGGATTGACGCAGCGTCGCGAGAAGCGGTGATCACCCTTGACGAGACGGCCGACCCCGGCGCGCTCCACCTCATTTCCGTTACTTACAGCGAAGACGCGTCTCCCCTCGAGCCTCTCCCGGCGACCCTCGACCTGCGCTCCCCCATAACCGTCACACTCAGGACGTACCAGGATTATGAATGGACTATCTCCGCCGTCCAGAATATCAACAGGTACATCGTCTGCGACAACCAGATGGAAGAGGCACGGTTCAATCCGGAGGACAGGATGGCCTACGTCTATGTCGCCGACAGCCAGCCTCTATCCTCGGTGGTTTTCAGGGATATGAAACTGGAACCTGAAGGGTCGGTAATCGTTTCCACAACAGGATGGGACAGTGATTTCCAGAGTGTGTACCAGACTACCCAGGAGGTCAGCTTCCCCATGACACTGTCATGCGTGCTGGAAAGGACCTTCGACGTCATGTACAATGGCGAAAAGAGGGTGTGGACGGTCAAGGCTATCCAGGTTGAATTAAACACCATGATCGCTTCGGTGGACGCCTTCTCGTATTCGGCGAAACTCAGGGGTATCTTCCGCGGGGAGAATCCTGTAATAGAGTATCGCAGGGCCGATGCGGAGGAATGGACCGCCGCTGAAAACGCTACAGTGGCCGGAGTGGGCATTTCCGTCACCCTTGAGGGCCTCGAGCCGGGAACAGACTATGTCGCCAGGGTAAGGTGCGGCGAGACCGTATCTCCGGAGAAGGCTTTCTCTACCGAACAGGCCGTACAACTCTACAACATGGGCTTCGACGAATGGCACCTGGACGGCAAGGTCTGGTATCCATTCCCGAGCGGAGCCACCGGGGACCGGCTGGTCTGGGATTCGGCCAACAAGGCTACGGCCTCCTTCACGGGAAGTTCTACCACACCAGAGGAAGATTTCGTCGCTGTCGGAGGCCCGGGCAAGAAGGCGGTACGCCTTGAAAGCAGCTACGCCGTGGTTAAATTCGCCGCGGGCAACCTGTTCACCGGCAATTTCGTCAAACTGGCCGGCCTTGGCGCGGAACTCGCATGGGGCGTCCCGTTCGATGTGAGGCCGGAATCCTTGAAAGGATATCTCAGCTACAAGCCGGCTCAGATTACGGATGCGGACGACAGCCATAAAGACCTTCTCGGTAAAAACGACACCGGCCACGTCATTGTCATCCTGACCGACTGGGATGAACAGTTCCACGTGAAGAGTGCCGAAAAGGTGTTCGTGGATTTCGACAACGACCCCGGAATAATAGCTTACGGGAAATTCTCCACCGATCAGGACACCGGCGGATACATAGGGTTCGACCTGAAACTTGAATACCGCTCATCCAGGAAGCCTACCATGGCTGTAATCGTGGCATCATCCAGCGCACTCGGGGATTATTTCACCGGAGGGCGCGGAAGCGTGCTTCACCTGGATGAATTTGAATTCGTATACAGATAGACAGATAAATCCTATTTGATATCTTTTGGGGCGGGAACGGTTTTCCCGGCTTTCTCGGGAACTTCTTCTTTCTCCTCTCCTGAAACAGGGCTCATGGATTTCGAAGTGGAGTCCGGAGTATCTTTCACCGGCGGACGGGGAACGATGATGACTTTGGAAGGATTCTCTTTTTTCATTGCTGATGGTATTATATTAAGTTAGGATATCTGTTTTATAATGAAAACCTTTTGCCAAGGAAAGCGTCGATTGCATCCAAGGCGTCGGTAATGTCTGAAGTGTCCGAAATGCTTTCGATACCATACAAGGAGGCAAGCCGGCGGATAACGTAAAGGCCGTAATCGGTTTTTATGAAATCCCTGATGTCTATGCCCCCTGTCGATGCAAACTTTCCAGCCGTCTCCTCATTGACCGAACCCTCGAACTGGCTGTTCCGGGTATCAAGGTGACTGTTCAGGGCCGCGACTATTGTTCCGCAACTGTCATAAGCTCGTATTATCTTCATAGAAAGATCATTGCTGCCGATTTTCTGGAAAAGGGAAGAATTCTTCAATAGTTCAAGGGCATCCTGGCTGACAGAGATCGATGCTTCAGCGAAGATTATACCGCTGTGGTAACTTATCGAATCGGAAGGACAGCTGTCGATTTCCATCCTGTGCTGCAGTATATATTCCGCAGAAGCCTTTTCCTGCCACAGATAATCGCACATCACGGAAATGTCATCTACATTGGCCTGCAGCTCGGTGCGTACAAGCTGGAGCGCTGAACGGACCTCCTTCCTGTCACGGGAACGGTCGATCATTCCCTGGATCGAGAATGTGATGACGATGCCCAGGACTACTGAAAGGACATTGCTCAAGAAACTGGCGACGGACTCCTTCATAACGGTTTCGGCTTCTTTCAAATATAGCGATCTGTTATAAAATGGCAAAAAAACAGGAACTACCGGGCGGGCCCGCTGAGAGAGAACGGCGCCGCGTCTTTAGAAATGCACCTTCCCATAGCCGGGGAAGGTCCCATGACGAGATGCAACTCCCCTCCGGCGGTAATGTCGTAATATGATATCCAGTTCTTCTCCAACGGCTTGCCGTTCAAGGTCGCAGACTGGATATATACGTTTTCCCGAGAATTCCCCTCCGCGATTATGGTGAATTCCTTCCCGTCTTCAAGCGTGATGACAGCCTTGTTGAAAACAGGTGACCCAATGACGTACTGATCTGTTCCGGGCGTTACGCTGTATATGCCAAGGGCGCTCAGAGTATACCATGAGGACATTCCTCCCTGGTCCTCATCGCCGGGATATCCGGTGGGGCCGCTGTTGTAAAGCCTCCTCATTATCTCACGCACCCAATACTGAGTCTTCCAGGGCTGGCCTGCGTAGAGGTAAAGGTAAGGCATGTGCTGGATGGGCTGGTTCCCGTGGGCGTACTGTCCCATCCCGGCATACTCCATCTCCGCCATCTCATGGATTACGTAACGATAGCTTCCCGGATTCATGACTGGAGGTGTAGTGAACACTGCATCAAGTTTTTCCGTGAATGCCTCGTCGCTTCCAAACAGGTTGATGAGCCCCTGTACATCCTGGAAAACGGACCAGAGGTAGTGCCACGCGTCACCCTCCACGTATGGGCCTCCCCACTCGACAGGATCGAACGGTTCATACCAGCTGCCGTCCTCCATCCTGCCGCGCATGAATCCCGTTTCGGGGTCGAAAACGTTGCGGTAGTTATACATAGCACCGGAATAAATCCTCTTGTAGAACTCGTTCCCCGTGGCATCCGCAAGCTTCCACGCGCAGAAATCATCATAGGCGAACTCAAGGGTCTTTGCCGTCGATTCATTGCGTTTACCGTCAAACGGGACATATCCCAAGGTCCAGTATCCCTGCCATCCCGGGCGTCCGAAACGGTCGTGGTTCATGGACTCATGCGCATATGCCTTCAGGGCCTTTTCCGGGTCGAAGGTCCGTATCCCCTTGGTCCAGGCATCGGCAAGGAGGGAAATGGAATGGTTGCCTATCATACCGCCGGTCTCTCCCGGAGAAGACCACTGGGGCAGCCAGCCGAGTTCGTCATAAGCCGAGAGAATTGCCTGCATATATTCTCCCTGCATCGTAGGATGGAGTATGTTGGACAGCGGGAACTGAGACCGGAAGGTATCCCAGAAACCATTGTCACTAAACATCTTGCCGTCATGGACTTTGCCATCATACGGGCTCCAGTGCCTTGGATTGCCGGAGGCGTCGTTTTCGTAGAATATCCTCGAGAAGAGGTTTGACCGCCAAAGGCAGGTATAGAAGGTTTTCATTTCTTCCAGAGTGGCACCGCTCACCTCCACCCTTGAAAGCAGGGCGTTCCACACCCTGGCCCCGTCATCAGCGACTTCGGACAAGGTCTTGAACGTTCCGAGCTCCTTTTCCATCGTAACACGGGCCTGCTCTTCGCTGATATAGGATGAAGCAATGCGGATGTTCACCTTTGCGCCTTTCTTGAAGGCGAGGTATGCTCCGGCTCCCTTGCCGCTCTTCGAAGTAACGGACGGTTCGACGGTGTTTCCCTGGTTTTCCCATACCCCGTACTCCTCGAACGGGGTGTCGAATCTGATTACGAAACGGCATTTGAACGTCCCCTTGGCGTTTATCGCCCGGATATTGTCCACCCATCCGGTAACCTCCCTCCTCTCAGGGTCGATGCTCACTTCGCTGAAAGCGCTGTATCCGTCAATTACAAGATAGGCCTTTCCGCTCCGGGGATAGCTGATCTTCATAAAGTTGCACCTTTCCGTAGGAGCCATTTCCGTGGTGATGCCGTTATCGAAGGTAACCTTGTAATACTGCGGACGGGCCGTCTCCCTGTCGTGGCTGAATGACGCTCCCCTCTCCTTGAGGTCAGTAACGAGTTTTCCGGTCTCCGGCATCAGGATGAACACTCCGTAATCGCCGGCCCATGGGCTGCACTGGTGGCTCTGTTCGAATCCGTTGATCCTGTCAGCCTTCCAGTCATATTTCCAGCCGTCATATTTCTCCCCGGTCTGCGGGCTCCACAAGTGCATGCCGAAAGGCCGGCCCGTGGCAGGATAGGTATTCCCGTGGCTGAAACTGAATTCTGAACGCGTCCCGACACGCGTATCCACATAGGATGTAAAATCGGTCGCTCCGGTCCCGATTGCAGCAAGGACCGCCACTAAGCATAGAACTATTCTTTTCATCTCTTAAAATGGTATTAACCGTTTATTTATTTGACCTGTAACCACCTGCATAAGTTTGTACAAGGAGTCTCGAGGACAAACTTGTAGAAGGAAGATTCAGGCAGCCCCGAAAGGTCGGCAGTGAAGGATCCGTCTCCTGCCCTGACCGAGCCTATCTTGATCCAAGTGTCCTTGCCCCCTTCCCTGAAATCATTGCCGGCCGCCGCCCAGACATTGACCCTGGCTTTACCATCGACAGCCGTCCATTTCAGCACGACCCCGTCCCCTGAAGGAACCAGTCTCATATCCATGATATCCACCTTCCCTATGAACGGCACCCCCTCTTGTTCCCAACGGACATCCCGAGGGACCTTATATCCCATGAACCGGCATATAGACGGAGTGATGTCCACCACGGCGGATTTCCCGCTCTCCATCCTTTCGTTCACCTTCTGGTTCGTCACGATCCAGGTCGTCCTTTCACGGTCGCCCTGCCC
>CACXFP010000283.1 GCA_902766985.1 uncultured Bacteroidia bacterium
AAGGAGGTAACCGTGCCCGTAGGCTACTACAAGGTCTTCTTGCGCTATGCGGGAGCCAGCTCGGTAGGATTCGGCGGATATATGGCCGGTGCGGTCTACTTCGACCACAATGCCTCGGCAACGGCCCAGGTGATGTCGGTAGATGCCCTTGAGACCAAGCTCGGCATGGACTTCTTCGCCAACCTGCCCAAGGCGGTAGGCGGATCCGTGGCGGACCAGATCGAGGCGCAGGATCCTAAGACAGTGTCCTGGTGGGGGCTTTGACAAACAGTTAGTTGAGATAAGATGAAAAGACTCGTATATGCAATCCTGATTCTCCTGATGGCTGCTCCGGCGGTGTTCGCCGGAAAGCCCGGGAGAAGCTACGTGATAGGATTCTACAACCTTGAGAACCTGTTCGACACCTATCATGACGAGGGCAAGAACGACTATGAGTACCTTCCGGACGGGGCCAACCAGTGGACGGATGTGAAGTATAACAAGAAACTCCACAACATGGCCTCCGTCATCCGCGCGATGGCGGACGAGAACAAGGCCTTCCATTCGATCCTTGGAGTGAGCGAGATCGAGAACAGGCATGTGCTCGAAGACCTCGTGAGCCAGCCCGAGATCGCCGGAGCCAATTTCCAGATCGTCCATTACGACGGACCGGACAGGCGCGGTGTCGACGTGGCCCTGCTCTACAGGCCGGAGCATTTCCAGGTTATCGAGAGCCAGTCCATTCCTTTCACCCTCGAAGGAACGTCCATAGATTTCGGAATGACCGATGACGAGAAGGATTATTTCCGCACCAGGGACATCCTGATGGTACGCGGTCTTCTCGACGGTGAGATGTTCGCTTTCTTCGTCGCCCACCTTCCTTCCAGGCTCGGCGGCAAGAGCGGCGCCCTGCGTGACCGCGGCGGCGAGATTATCTACCGGAGGTCGATGGAACTGATGCAGGAATTCCCCGGCATCAAGATCGTGGCCATGGGCGACATGAACGACAATCCTACCGATCCCAGCATGACGAAATACGTCAATGCCAAGGAGAAGATAGGAGAGGTGGGGCCTGAGAATTTCTTCTCTCCCTTCATGTCCATGTACAAGGCCGGCTATGGTTCCCTCGCTTACAGGGGTGTGTGGAGCATCTTCGACATCATCATCGTGAACTCCAACCTCTGCAATGCTCCCAAGGGCACCCTTGAGATCAAACCTATCGTGAATAAGAAATACTACGCCCGCATCTTCCGACAGCCGTTCATGACAAACCAGGAAGGACAGTACAAGGATACTCCCAAGAGGACCCTTGCCGATACCGGCGTGGAGGGGTACAGCGACCACTACCCTACATATATAGTTGTAAGTAACAAGAAATAAGATATGCTCAGGAAAATCCTATTGGCCTTTGCGGCGACTTTACTCTCAGCCGGGCTCTTTGCGCAGACTCCTACCGGAGGTGTCAAGGGCACGGTGGTGAGCCGTTCCGACAGGGCTCCCATCCAGCAGGCGACCATAGCTATTTACCGGGGGGCCACTGAAGTGGCCGCCACTGAATCCGACGATTCCGGCGCATTCCTGGTAGAGGGCCTTGCGGATGGAATCTATGACATGGTTGTGATTGCCACGGACTACCTTGATACCAGGGTGAACGTGACCGTTAATGACGGCTATGTCAAGAACATGTTCAACGTGTCCATGACTCCCATGAACAAGGTCGCGGAGGTTGACGATGCCAGTTTCTCCGAATTCGACATGGATGATTCGGGATATAACGACGCTCCGACCATCCTTTTCGGCCAGAATGACGTGTTCAACAACATGGCCGGATACAATTTCAGTTCTTTCCGTTTCAGGGTCCGCGGCTATTCCAGCGAGTCCCAGGACGTGTACCTGGCCGGCATCAGGATGAACGACGCCATTACCGGGTATACCCCTTATTCCCTGTGGAGCGGCCTCAACGAGGCTACCCGCAGCAAGGACTCCGCCATGGGCAATGAGATTTCCGACTACGGGATGGGAGGGTATAACGGACTGACCAACCTTGCCGCAGACGCCCGGTCGTTCAGGACCGGCATGAGGGCCAGCATACTCACCAACAGCGCCCTCTACAGGCTCCGCCTGATGCTGTCCTACGGAAGCGGCGTCCTTGACAACGGCTGGTCCTATGCGTTCAACGTCTCTGCCCGTCTCGGAGGAAATGACTGGATAAAGGGGGTCTATTACCGTTCTTTCGGCTATTTCGGAAGTGTGAGCAAGCAGATTGACCGCGTCAACCGCCTCACCTTCACCGTCATGGCTTCTCCCGGAAGCCGCGGGGCGCAGAACGCTTCCACCCAGGAGGTCTATGACCTGATGGGTGATAACATGTACAACTCCAACTGGGGCTGGCAGAACGGCAAGGTGCGCAATTCCCGCGTACGCAACACCCATGAGCCCATAGTATTCCTGAAGTACGACCATACTCCCAACGAGAACCTGAGCGCTTCCGCAACCTTGCTTTACCGGTTCGGAAAGAATGGTTACACTTCCCTTGACTGGTATGACGCCTACGATCCCAGGCCTGACTATTACAGGAACCTTCCCAGCTATTTCTGGATGGAGAACGGGGACTACGACCGTGTGAACACGACCGGATACGCCTGGGCGAGGGAAGCCTGGCAGAACAAGAAGGCTGAAGTGGCCCATGTCAACTGGGACCGTTTCTACGAAGTGAACCGCAACAACCTGGTGGATGGGGCCAACAGGTCCAAGTATGTCATCCAGGAAAGGCGTACCGACCAGCAGGATCTCAACTTCGGAGGCAACTTCAAGTGGAGGCTCGAGAGATATTTCACCCTCAGCGGAGGCGTGGGGATGAGGTGGAACCGCACCGAGTACTACAATGTCCTGAGCGACCTTCTGGGAGGAGACTACTATGTGAACATCGACCAGTTTGCCGAGAGGGAATATGCTTCAATGCCTTATATGCTCCAGAACGACCTTGAGTATTACATGAGGCACGGTTATGCCAGGAAACTGACCGTCGGTGACAAATACGGCCATGACTATTATGCCAACGTCCACGACTATTCTTCATGGCTTGCGGGCAAATTCACGGTCGGAGGACTGGAAGCTACCATCGCCGGCCGCGTAGGCCACAGTCATTTCTGGAGGGAAGGCCTCATGAGAAAGGGCCTTTTCCCCGGGGTGAACGAGGACGGCAGCCCTATCGTATGGGAAGGAAATATCATCACCACCTATGACGATAACGGCGATCCCATCACCTCCTACGGCAAATCCAAGACCCTCTCGTTCCTGACCGCGGGGGCAAAGGCCAATCTCAAATACGTCCTTGGCGGAGGCAACGCCTTCATTGCCAATGTCGGTTATTACAGCGACGCCCCTACGTTCAACCAGAGTTTCATCTCTCCCAGGACCAGGAATTCCGTCACTCCCAACCTCGAGAACGTCAAGACCTTCTCTTCCGACGTGAACTATGTCCTGAACAACAACGGCTGGAACCTCAGGCTTACGGGATTCTATACCACCATCAAGGACCAGAGCGACGTGATGAGCGCATATGACGATTCCCAGAACTCTTTCACCAATTTCGCCATGAGCGGAATAGACCAGAGGCACATGGGTATCGAGATGGGCTTCAAGATTCCCACTCCGGTTCCGGACCTCTCCCTCCAGGGCGTCCTTTCATGGGGCGAGTATATCTATACTTCCAATCCCAGGATGACCCAGACCATCGACAACAGCGCCGCTGTCGTGCAGAA
>CACXFP010000284.1 GCA_902766985.1 uncultured Bacteroidia bacterium
AGGTCCTCGCCGACCTCCACGGCCACATTAGCCTTCCCGACGCGGAAAATCTGGTTGGGACTGATATTCACCCTCTGGGAACAGATCTCCACCAAAGGGGAGAAGCCTTCCCGGAAAAGGCTCTTGCCGTCGTTGTAGACAGCGCTGGCGGACTGGCTCCGCATGGAAAGGAAGTCTGAGCCGGAAGAAAAGGGCCCGGGGCCTTGGGATCCGTCGCTCCCGGAAACATGCACCTTCGGAACTACGCCGAGCACGTTCCCGTCGCGGATAACGACAGCGCAGTCATACAGGCGTCCGCCGTGCCTTATCGGAGCTCCAGCCACAATGGTGACGGACTTTCCCCGGGAATGGTTCCGGATTGTGCCGATAGCCTTTTCCGCGGCATCCAGAAGGGAATCCTGGCCGAAAAGGTCGGCGCAGCTATACCCGGTCACAGAGAGCTCGGGGAACGCAAGCAGGGATACCCCCTTTTCAAACGCCTTGTCAATCAGGGAGCAGATAGCGGCGGCATTGGCTTCTGGACCGGCTATCCTGACGCGAGGAATTGCTGCAGCAACCCTCAGGAAACCATAATCTTTTTTTTTTTTCATAATCAATTTTTTTCCTGAACAACTTATCCACTACAAGGGCGATGGCTCCGTCTCCGGTCACGTTGCAGGCCGTGCCGAAACTGTCCATGGTGATATAGAGCGCTATCATGAGTGCCTGTTCCTGTTCCCCGAACCCGAGGACGGAAGAAAGCACGCCAAGGGCCGCCATTATGGCTCCTCCGGGAACGCCGGGAGCAGCTACCATCATGATTGCGAGGAGGAGGATGAAACCGACGAACATTCCGGTATTGAACTCCATCCCCCTCATCAGCATCAGGGCCACCGCACAGGCAGTGATCTTAAGCATCGAACCTGACAGGTGGATGGTGGCGCAGAGGGGGACGGTGAAGCCGGCGATCTCCTCCTTCACACCGTTCTTGAGAGTGCTGTTGAGGGTTACCGGTATGGTGGCTGCCGAAGACGAGGTCCCCAGGGCCGTGAAATACGCGGGAAGCATGTTCGCGAGGAGTTTCAGCGGATTCCTGCCGGTGACGGCGCCGGCTATGCAGAACTGCAGCAACAGCAGGAGGATGTGCAGGGCGAAGATGACTCCGATGATGGCTATGAACATCTTTACCACCTGCAGGGCCTGTCCGGTGTATGCCATGCACAAAAAGATGCCGAAGATATAAACGGGCAGCAAAGGGATGATGACAACCTCTATCGTCTTGACTACGATTTCCTTGAATTCATCCGCCATGTTCTTGAGGTTCTCCGACCCGAAGAAAGCTATTCCCAGACCGAGGGTGAATGCGAAGACCAGCGAGGCCATGACATCGACCATGGGGGGTATGGAGATGGTAAAGAAGGGTTCCACGTTCTCGAAACCGGCTATTTCGGTGACTGCTGACGACTTTTCAATCAGCGACGGGAAAACGGAGATTCCGGTGAAATACGACAGGAAACCGGAAAAGACAGTATCACAGTATGCTATCAGCGCCGTTATTGCCAGAAGGACACCTGCACCCCGTCCGATGTCGGCTATGGCAGGAGTCACGAGGCCGATAATAATCAGAGGAATAAGGAATTGGAGGAAATTCCCGAATATTCCGTTGAATGTGGCAAACACCCGTATCGCGCCCATGGGGAGGAAGTTGCCGAGGATAAGTCCCAGGGCAATGGCGGTGAATATCCGCGGGAGCAGTCCGAATCTGAACTTTTTCAATGCTACTGAATCTTTTGTGTCGATGTCAGATGCAAAATTAATTTTTTATGCGATATTTTATGATTGACAATAAGAGTTTTTTTCATAAATTTGCACCTATAAGGATAACTGTAGGCAAATGCTTGAAGATATAAGGAAGAATATCGAAAAGTTGATAGCCCTGTATGAGTCGGAAAAGACGGAGAAAGAGAACCTCCGTTCCGCACTTGACAAGGCGGTTGCCGAACGTGATGCCTTCAGGAAGCAGATAACAGAGTTGGAAAATCAGATAGACACCCTGAAGCTTGCCGAAGCCTTCATGGCTCCTGCCGGAAGCGATTCAGGAGCGAAGCTGAAGATCGACGGCCTGATCCGGGAAATCGACAAATGCATCAAGCTGCTTGAAAATTGAGATGAGCCAGAGCATCACCATAAAAATAGCGGGGACGGAATACCCGTTGAAGGCTGACTCTCCCGAAATGGAGCAGTTGATACGTCTTGCGGCTGAAGCCATAAACCAGAAGCTGGCCGCATACGATTCGAAGTTCCCGGACAAATCCCTTTCTGACAAGCTTTCCTTCGTTGCCTTGAACGAGGCTGTAGGAAGGCTTTCAGTCCAAAGGAGGTCCGCCGAACTTTCGGCATCCCTCACCGATGAGGCGAAAAGGCTTCAGAAAGATTTGGAGGACTATCTCGACGATATTGGGAAGAGCGGCCGTTAGCCCCTGGCGCTTAAATCAACAAGTTAAAGCTTTAGCCGGGTGCTCTCGGGACGAAGAAGACAGGCCGGATTATCTCGCAATCGTTTGCGAACACCGGATCTCTGAACCGTAACGGACCCCAAATCCTGTCATAAAGATTTTATGACGAGCGGCTAACGGCTTTTTCCCTTTCCATCGAACCCTGGCTGTCCGGCTTCCCCGGGCAGCCTTTGTTTATTGTTGGAAACCGATGTAAAACCTAAATACACACGTACATGGTATCAATCATACTGGCGGCTATAGGAGGAGCGATTCTCGCCCTCGCCGCATACCTTATCATCCATAACAGCATAATGAAAGGCCGGAGGGACGAAATCATCGAGAAGGCCCACGCCGATGCGGAGAGAATCAAACAGGAAAGGATCCTCCAGGCCAAAGAGAAGATCCTCCAGCTCAAGAGCGAACACGAGAAACAGGTCAATGAAAGGAACTTGCAGCTTCGTGACGCAGAGAACAGGATCAAGCAGAAAGAAGGCAACCTCAACCAGCAGAATAACGAACTGACCCGCAGGATTCATGAAGCCGACGCAGCCAAGGCCGCGGCAGCCGCCCTTCAGGAGAACCTTGCCAAGAAGAAAGAGGAATACGACAGGCTGATGGACCAGGCCAACAAGCAGCTCGAAACCGTTGCCGGGATGAGCGCGGCCGAAGCCAAGAACATACTTATGGAGAATATGAAGGCTGAGGCCCGCACCGAAGCCCAGGCCTACATAAACGACACCATCGACGAAGCCCGCCTGAATGCCGCGAAGGAAGCCAAGAGAATCGTAATCAACACTATCCAGAGAACGGCTACCGAGACGGCTATAGAAAACGCAGTCACCACCTTCCCCATCGAAAACGATGAGATCAAGGGCCGCATCATCGGCCGCGAAGGCAGGAACATCAGGGCCCTCGAGGCCGCGACGGGGGTTGAGATCGTAGTGGACGACACTCCGGACGCTATCCTCCTCTCCGCATTCGACCCTGTACGCAGGGAGGTGGCCCGCCTTGCCCTCCACCAGCTTGTGGTGGACGGCAGGATACATCCCGCCCGCATCGAGGAAGTGGTCGCCAAGGTGCAGAAGCAGCTTGAAGACGAAATCCTCGAGACAGGAAAGAGGACCTGCATCGACCTCGGCGTACACGGCCTCAACATCGAGCTGGTCAAGCTGATCGGCAGGATGAAATATCGTTCTTCCTACGGCCAGAACCTCCTCCAGCACTCCCGCGAGGTTGCCAGCATCAGCGCCATCATGGCCAGCGAGCTCGGGCTCAATCCCAAGGCCGCCAAGAGGGCCGGACTCCTCCACGACATCGGAAAGGTTTCCGATGAGGATCCCGAACTTCCCCACGCCCTCCTGGGCATGAAACTGGCCGAGCAGTACAAGGAGAAACCCGACATCTGCAACGCCATCGGAGCCCATCATGAGGAGATTGAGATGACTTCGCTCATCTCCCCCATCGTGATGATAGGCGACGCCATTTCAGGAGCGCGTCCCGGAGCCCGCAGGGAAGTCATCGAATCCTATATCAAGAGGCTGAAGGGAATGGAAGACCTTGCCGCCGCCTACCCCGGAGTCACCAAGAGCTACGCCATCCAGGCCGGACGCGAACTCCGGGTCATCGTGGGCGCGGAAGAGGTCAGTGACGACCAGGCAGCCCGCCTTTCCACCGACATCGCGCAGAAGATCCAGGAAGAGATGACCTATCCCGGACAGGTTAAGATCACGGTCATCCGCGAAACCCGTTCCATTGCCTTCGCAAAATAGCCATGAGTCTCCTGCGTCATCTGCTCGCCCCAGTCATCCTTATCCTCGGGCTGTCCCCCGCACTCGCGCAAAATGAGGACCTGGTCCGTTGGTCCGTCGCGCAAAGGGGTGATACCTTGGTGTTTACCGGAAATATCAAGGATGGATGGCATATCTATTCCATCAGCGATCCCATTACGCCGGCATACGTAACCTTCGATACCCCCGACGGCTGGGCCCTTGACGGAGGTCTTTTCGAAAAGATGATTCCCTCGGAACTGGACGGCAACAAGGTCTTTTTCGGCAAGGGAGAGATCCTGCAGCTCCTGTCGTCCGCCAAGGATGGAGCCAGGATTACCGGAACACTTACCTGGCAGGCATGCAACGACGTGATGTGCACTCCCCCCATCGACTGGGATTTCACCCTCTACGCTACTGAGGTTACCGCCGACCAGGCCCACCGGACCATGATAGAGGACCCCGACAAGGCGGATTCCGGGAAAGGTATCTCGATCTGGGCTCTGATCCTCGAAGCCATCCTGTGGGGCTTCGCCATGCTCCTGACCCCCTGCGTCTTCCCCATGGTCCCGATGACAATCTCCTTCTTCATGAAGGGCTCTTCGTCCCCTGCCGCCGGCAGGTTCAAAGCCTTCATGTACGGCCTTTTCATCGTCCTCCTGTATACGGTGCCCATCAGCATCATCATCGGCCTCACATGGCTGATCGGAGGAGAGGTCGTGACCGCCGACATTTTCAACTGGCTGGCCACGCACTGGCTTCCGAACATTATCTTCTTCCTGGTATTCATGGTCTTCGCAGCCTCCTTCTTCGGAGCCTTCGAAATCACCATGCCGTCCAGGCTGGTCAACAGCAGCGACAAGAAATCCGGGAACGGAGGCCTTGGCGGGATCTTCTTCCTGGCCCTCACCCTCGTTCTGGTTTCCTTCTCCTGTACTGGTCCCATCGTGGGAACGGTCCTTATCAAATCCACCCAGGGGGAATTCTGGACCCCGATGGTCACGATGCTCGCCTTTTCGGTCGCATTCGCACTCCCCTTCACCATTTTCGCCCTCTTCCCTTCCCTGCTGAAGAAGATGAAGAGCGGCAGCTGGCTCAATTCAGTCAAGGTAGTGCTGGGATTCATTGAAATAGCCCTGGGATTCAAATTCCTCAGCGTCGCGGACCAGACCTATCACTGGGGCCTTCTGGACAGGGAAGTTTATCTCGCAATCTGGATCGTGGTGTTTACGATGCTGGGCTTCTACCTTCTCGGGAAACTGAGGTTCAAATATGACGAGGAGCTCAAGCACATCAGCCTTGGCAGGCTCATCCTTGCCATAATCGACTTTGCCTTTGTCGTTTACATGATTCCCGGGATGTGGGGGGCTCCCCTGAAGGCATTGTCCGGCTACCTCCCTCCCATCGAGACGCAGGACTTCGTAGTCTGGAACATGGCCGAAGGCCAGGGAGCGCCGGCGGCAACTGCGGCACAGTCCGTCTCCAGGAACGACTATGGCCTCTCCCTCCCGCACGGCCTCGACGGCTATTTCAACCTCGACGAGGCGCTGGAGGCATCGGCCAAGGAAGGGAAGCCCGTTTTCGTGGACATAACCGGACACGGATGCGTGAACTGCAGGGAAATGGAGCAGAGGGTATGGAGCGATCCAAGGGTACTGGAGACCATGAGGAATGACTACACTGTGGTGGCCCTTTATACGGATGATAAGAGCAAACTCCCGGAAAATGAATGGGTGACCACCGATTCCGGAAAGGTCCTCAAAGATATAGGAAGGGTAAATTCACTCCTGGTCAGGAACAGGTTCGGGGTCAACTCGCAGCCAAGCTACGTCATCCTTGATTCGCAGGGGAACCAGCTCCTTCCCACGTACGGATACAACCTCGACACGGACGCTTTCCTGGCATTCCTCGAGGCCGGGAAGAAGGCTTACAAAGGGGAATAGCTAGCGCTGCAGGTTCGGACGGTGCAACGACCGGCGGTACTCCTTTTCCGCCGCTGATATCTTCTCCCTTTCTTCTGGGGTGAAGGCCCACTCACAGAACCTCTGCCATATGTAATCCACCGCCTGGGAAGAAGGATGGACCATGTCCTCGGCATAGAACCTGTAGTCCCGCAGTTCATCCATCATGATTTCATAGGAAGGGAAATAGGCCGTCCTCTCAGGGAAAGCTAGGCACACCTCATTCACGGCCATGTGCAATGCGCTCTTGCTCAGTTGGTTGCCATGGGCCCCATCAGCCATATGGCGGATCGGGCTCACCGTGAAGATAAACTTCTTGTCGGGAAACCGGGATACCATCCTGCGAAGCATGGCAGCGGAGATATCAGGAGAAAGCATCTCACGGGAAAACTCCCGGGCGTCCCTTTTCAGGCAATTTGACACGATCTCTCCCGTTTCCAAATGACGGAAACACCAGCTGGTACCGAGCGTAACGGCCACTGCACCTGCCTCCCTGAAAAAAGCGGACGCTCCGGCAAGGACGGAATTGGCGTTCTCCAGGAACTGGTCGGAGGTAGCCCTGGCAAAGGATGTATGGTGGCTGAATGAACAGACAAGGCCGGCACCGGCTCCCATTTCAACGCAATCATCCTCGCCGAACAACAACCCTGACGAGAGCCTCATTATCGAATTGCACACGGAAACCGGATTGTACAGGGTCCCGAACGGATTGACACAAGCCTTGATACCTCCTCTGACCATCCTGGAACCGATCTCATCGGCGAAACAACTTCCAAGGACGACATAGCCGTCATCAAGTCCTAGCCCCAACCCACACCCCGGGAATTCAACGGGAGTCTGCAGTTTTATCATCGCAACATTATATTTCATGCAAAATTACTATTTTTGCGACATGAAAAAAACCTTCCTGCTCCTTCTGGTATCGGCCATCACCTTGGCCATTCCCGGCTACGCCTTCTCCCAGGATGACCCGGGAAAGAAGAAAGGTAAGTTGGAGCCCGTCTATGACATTGCTTTCTACTACAATCTGGACAACCGGGAGATAAGCCCTTCCGGCCAGAGGTTCACCGATGCGATGACCATCAATGCCGCCCAGCTCACCCCCCTCTTCGGCATCAGGGTGAAACAGGGACCGGAAATCACGCACAAGGTCATGGCAGGAATCGACCTGGTGAGGAACATGGGAGAAATACCCACTTCAGCCGAAAACGCGAACCTCAACAACACCCACCTCTTTCAGGAAATCCTCATGTACTATGAGGTTGAACGCAGGTTCAGGGATACCAAGGTCACCCTCGACTTCGGAATTTTCCCCCGCGGAGTCGCAGAGGGTGAGTACACCCATCCGTTCATGTCGGATTCGGTCAACTGGGTATCGAACAATTTCGCCGGTTTTTTCGCCAAGATGGACAGGCCACGCTCCCACTATGAGGCAGGCCTGGACTGGTACGGAATGATAGGCAAGGACAGGAGGGAGGAGTTCCGGGTGTTCTCCTACGG
>CACXFP010000285.1 GCA_902766985.1 uncultured Bacteroidia bacterium
AACAACAATCCTTCAGCTTCCGCAGCATACTACCTTTACAGGCTCAACAACTCCAGGAACAACATGACGGATGCCATCAGGTATCTTGAGGAAGCTATCGCATCCCCTGAGACCGACACTCCGACCAAGGCCGGCTATGAGTTCGAGCTTGCTACCATAGCCCTCAAGAGCGGCAACAATGCCAAGGCCGTCGAGGCTGCCACCAGGGCCGCCGACCTTGACCCTTCCTACCTCGGAAAGAGCTACTATCTGATAGGAACCGTATGGGGCGCCACCAAGTGTGGAGGCGGATATATCGGCTCCCGTGCGCCTTACTGGGTGGCAGTTGACTACCTCATCAAGGCCAGGAACGCCGACAGTTCCCTCACGGAAGACTGCAACAGGCTTATCGGACAATACAGTTCATATTATCCCCAGAAGGCGGAAGCTTTCATGTACGATGTCACCGACGGTCAGTCCTACACCGTTTCCTGCGGAGGCATGAGGGCCACCACCACCGTAAGAACCCAGAACTAGGAAATTGGGCAAGACCCGTAATATGATCAAGATGATGGCAACCGCAGGAGCGGTTGCTTTCATCTTTTTTTCATGCGACAGGAAACTCTCCACGGCTGAAAAGCTGGACCTCAGTAAAACGCCCTTGCAGACCGTCGACAGCATGTTCATCGTGCAGACCACAGACGGAGGATTGCAGTTCCGGGTAGAAGCCGAGGTTATGGAGAGGTACGTCACGGATTCCGTTTCTTTTGAGAAGTTTCCGAAGGGCGTGGAACTCTACGGGTACAATGAGGAAGGGCTTCTGGAAACCATGATCCTTGCCGATGACGCACTTCACGAACAGAGAAGCAAGAGCAAGTACGAGAAATGGTCTGCCTTTGGCAACGTCGTCATACAGAATATATTAAAGAGGGAGACGATGGAGACGGACACCATATATTGGGACAGGTCCAAAGGTGAGATATACACCGACTGTTACATCAAGTTGTATTCCCCGGACGGATTCATGCAGGGAATAGGCATGAGGTCTGACGAGAGGGCCAGGAACTCTATCATCTACAAGCCTTTTGACAGTTTCGGAATCGTGAGCAAGGACAGTACGGCGGTTATCATTGACTCCGTGAATTTTATAGGGCCCTTTCTTAAAAAATAGTGATTGTTTATCGAAAAATCATTATCTTCGCAGCCCAATATCAAATTGATAGAAATTAAAAGTTTATTGAGATATGGCGGTACTTGAAAAAATCCGTGTCAAATTCGGCCTTGCAGCTTCCATTATAATTGCAATCGGCCTTCTCTCCTTTATCATCGATCCTAGCGAACTTGTTTCCGCAGTCAACAACATGTCATCGAAAAACGATGTCGGCATAATTGACGGAAAGGCTATTCCCTACACTGACTTCAGCGAGAGTGTTGACAGATATTCCCGTATCAACGAGATACTTACCGGTTCATCCACCCACTCCGAGCAGGAGCAGGAACAGATGCGCAACAGTGCATGGCAGTCCCTCATTGACAAATACCTGTTCATAAAGAACGCCAAGGCTGCCGGAATCAACGTCGGCGACGACGAGGTTGTCAACCTCACCACAGGCGACATGGTAAGCCCCATCATCGCCCAGCAGCCCGTATTCTTTGACGAGAGCGGCAAATTCTCCCCCGACAAGGTGGCTGAGTTCGTCCAGAACATACCGTCTGACCAGTCCGGGAATCTCAAGCTTTTCTGGAACTGGCTTCAGACCACGGTCTACACCCAGTCTTTCTACGAGAAGTATTATTCCCTCTTTACCGGGAGCAACCTCCAGAACTCCCTCATGAAGAACAGGCTCGTTTCCGAAAGCAACACCACCAGCGACGTTGACTTCGTCATGGTTCCCATTCCTTTCGAGAGGGACACCACCGTTACTGTTTCCAACGAGGAGATTCGCGATTTCTACAAGAACCACAAGGATTTCTTCCGTCAGCTCGCATCCCGCGACATCGAATATGTCGTCTATGAGGTGAAGCCTTCCGACGCGGACATAGCCGATGCCTCCGAAAAGATGAAGGAAGCCTACGAGGAGTTCAAGACCACCGACAACATGAAGACCTTCATCTCCAGGAATTCTGAGAGTTCCTTCTCGAACTACTGGTACAAGAACGGCGAACTTGAACCTATAAACGGAGACATCGACAAGTATGTCTTCGGCGGAAACGTTACCGAAGTCTCCCCCATCTATGAGGCCAACAACGTGTTCTATGCCGCAAAGGTTCTGGACACCAAGATGATACCCGACTCTGCCTACGTGAGGCATATCCTCCTTCAGGGCACTGATGCCGACCATCTTGCTGACAGCCTCGTGACCGTCCTTTCCAAGGGCGAGAACTTCACCAACCTTGTTTCTGAATATTCCGCAGACAAGAATTCCGCTTATGACGGAGAACTCGGAACGATCGGCTGGCTCACCCAGAACTATATGATCCCCGGCTTCGAGTCCGTGATCACTTCTGATACCGGCAAGCCCTTCGTCCTCAAGACCCAGTACGGCACCCATGTCGTCGAGGTCGTGAAGAAGACCGCCCCCATACAGAAGAAGCAGGTGGCCATCCTCTCCAAGACCGCCCTTGCAAGCAAGGAGACGTTCAACGACTACTACTCCAAAGCCAACAAGCTCGCGACCCTTTCCGCAGGGAAGGTTGAGAACTACAAGAGGGCTGTCGACACCCTCGGACTCTATTCCCATGTGATGAACAAGATTACGGAAGCGACCTCCAGCTACGGGTCAATCGACCATGCCAAGGAAGTCACCCGCTGGGCCTTCAGCAACAAGCCCGGAAAGGTATCCAACATCATCACCGTGGACAACAACTATTTCTTCGTGGTCGCCGTCAACGGAGCCCACAAGGAAGGTTACGCAACCATCCAGGAAGTCGCTCCCCAGATCAATGAGCGTCTCTATTCCGAGAAAGTCAGTCTCAGGAACGCAGAGAAGGTGGCGGAGAAGGTTGCCGGCCTCAATGACCTTCAGGCCATAGCCGATACCCTCCACACTACCATCAGCAACATTCCCGCCCTGGCATTTGCCTCCCTGCAGGGAGCGTCCACCGATCCCAAGCTTGCAGGAGCGGCAAGCGTCGCGCCCCTCAACCAGGTGTGCGGCCCTGTCGCCGGTCTCATCGGAACCTATTACTACAACGTGAAGAGCCGCGACACAGGTTCCTTCTTCACCGAGGAGGATGCCAAGAACCAGGCTGCGCGTTATGAGAACTATGACCTCCAGATGCTTCTTCCTGTCATGATGCAGGATGCAGACTGCAAGGACAATCGCGCAAGGTTCTTCTAGGAACAAAACACTAAACGGCATAATGACGGAGATCCGCAGATACGGGTCTCCGTTTTTTTTCAGTATATTTGAAAAAAAACAAAATGAACATCAGGTTTTCACTTGCCGCAATCTGCGTCCTTTTCTCCCAAATACTTTTCTCTCAGGACAAAACCAACACCCTTTGGTACAGGCAGCCGGCCGCGGACTGGAACGAGGCCCTTCCTGTCGGTAACGGAAGGATCGGGGCAATGGTGTTCGGAAATCCGTGGAAGGAAACCATACAGATAAACGAGGAAAGCCTTTGGGGAGGTTGTCCTCAGGACGGGAATGCCGATGCGGCCGCCGTCATGCCTGAATTCAGGGAACTGCTTCTGGGAGGGAATGTCTCCGAGGCATTCAAGCTTGCCCGCAAGGCCATGGCCGGAAATCCGATGAGGATCCGTTCATATCAGACTTTCGGGGAGATCCACCTTGATTCTTTCGCATCCGGCCCTGTCGACCCTTCCTATGAACGAAGCCTTGACATTATTTCCGGAATTGCGAGGACTTCTTTCTCGTCCGGAGGCGTTTCCTTTTGCAGGGAAGTCTTCGCGTCGGCTCCCGACAATATACTTGTCATAAGGTTTTCTTCCGACAAGCCTGGATCCTTGACCTTCACGTTAAGTTACAGGAGGCAGGAGAACGCGTCGGCATATCCCATTGGCATGGACGCCCTGGCGATTGACGGCCAGATCATCGACTTTCCAGAAGAAGAAGCCGGCGAGAGCGGGGCGCACATGAAGTTCGCGGGGATGATAAAAGCCGTCAACAAGGGCGGAAGCATATCAACTGCAGGGAATACCATATTCGTGGACAAGGCGGACGAGGTTGTGTTTCTCGTGGCGATGAATACGGACTATAACTTCGAAAAACTCGATTTTGACCGGGGAATAGACCCTCTCGCCCTTTCCCGTGACCAAGTCAGCGCTTTGGAAGGAAAGGATTATGATTATCTCCTGCGCAGGCATATAAGCGACCACGAGGCCATCATGGGAAGGGTTTCCCTCAGGCTGGGGGATCCGGCGATGTCAGGAATTCCTACGGATGAGAGGCTTACGAAGGTGAAAGAAGGCGGGGAGGATCCGGCGCTGGCTGCCCTTTATTTCCAGTATGGACGGTATCTTCTCGCAGGCTCTTCCCGCCGGCCCGGCAGGCTTCCGGCCAACCTGCAGGGCATATGGAACAAAGAGATCCAGGCCCCTTGGGACTCTGATTTCCATACCAATATCAACATCCAGATGAATTATTGGCCGGCCGAAGTGTGCAACCTCAGCGAAACGGCGATTCCCCTGTCCGACTGGATAAATGCGATACGGGTTCCTGGAAGGGTGACTGCGAGCAAGACTTTCGGAGCGGAAGGGTGGACGGTGAACCATGTGTCCGATCCCTTCGGCCATACGTCCATCAGTGACGATGTTGGCTGGGGAAACTTCCCGATAGCCGGACCCTGGCTGACCCTCCATCTTTGGGAACATTTCATGTTTACCCAGGATAGGGAATATCTCCGTATGCAGGCCTATCCTGCCATGAAAGAAGCCGCGCAGTTCCTTCTTTCTTTCATGGTCACGGATAAAAACGGCTACCTTGCGACCGCCCCGTCCAATTCTCCCGAGAATGCCTACAGGATGGCTGACGGGAAACAGTTCAACCTCACATACTCTGCGACAATGGATATCGAGATTGTGACTGAACTGTTCAGGGACTGCATAGAGGCCGGAAAACTGCTCGGGGAGGATGCGGCCTTCCGTGAAAAGCTCGTTGACGCCCTGTCGAAACTCCCTCCCATAAGGATAGGGAAGCGTTACAATACCATCCAGGAATGGATTGAGGATTATGAGGAAGTCGAGCCGGGACACCGCCATATGTCCCATTTGTTCGGCCTGTATCCCGGGACGATGATTACTGACAAGGATCCGGAACTTTTCGCGGCGGCGAAACGCACGATCGAGCGCAGGCGCAAATACAACGAAGATCCCGTTACCCGCCAAGGCTCTTATACCGGATGGAGCAGGGCCTGGCTCATCAACTTCTACGCCCGCCTTGGAGACGGGGAAGAAGCGGGGGCTAACGTAAACGCCCTCCTTTCAAAGTCTACCCTGAACAATCTTTTCGACACGCATCCTCCTTTCCAGATAGATGGCAATTTTGGCGGCACTGCCGGAATAGCCGAAATGCTCCTCCAGTCACATTCCGGTGAAATTCACCTTCTTCCGGCTCTGCCTTCATCATGGGCCGACGGAGAAGTCCGGGGACTCAGGGCCCGGGGAGGCTATACGGTGGACATCTCCTGGAAAGACGGGAAACTTCTGTCAGCCGTCATCACCCCTGATGGCGACGGAAAATATACCGTCCGATATGGAGAGAAGAGGAAAAAAGTCAGTTTCAAAGCAGGAAAACCATTTATTTTTAAATAGTCATGAAGAAAGTGTATTGCAGCGTCCTGGCCTTGGTTGCTTTGGTTTCAGGCATTATTACGGCCAGCGCCCAGAAACTTCCATATCAGGATGAAAACCTTCCTATTGAGGAAAGGGTCGCCGACCTGCTCGGCAGGATGACCGTGGATGAGAAGATAGACCTGATGAGGTCGACATCTCCTGCGAACCCCCGCCTCGGGATTGATAAGTATTACCATGGAAACGAGGCTCTCCATGGAGTGGTACGCCCCGGAAGGTTCACGGTCTTCCCCCAGGCAATAGGACTGGCATCATCCTGGGATCCGGACCTGATGCTCAAGGTTTCCACGGCTATTTCAGACGAAGCCAGGGCAAGGTGGAACCAGCTTGACCAAGGCCGGCTCCAGACCCAGTTATTCTCCGATGTCCTCACTTTCTGGTCGCCGACCGTCAACATGGCCCGCGATCCTCGCTGGGGAAGGACCCCGGAGACCTATGGGGAGGATCCCTTCCTGACCGGAGAAATGGGCACAGCCTTCGTCCGCGGCCTTCAGGGAGACGATCCGAGATACCTGAAAGTGGTGTCCACCCCGAAGCATTTCGCTGCCAATAACGAAGAGCATAACCGTCACATGTGCAATGTCGTCGTGCCGGAAAAACAATTGAGGGAGTATTATCTTCCTGCCTACGAGGCCCTTGTCCGCAGGGGACACGCCGCCTCTATAATGGCATCCTACAATGCTATAAACGGAGTCCCGAATTCCTGCAACCCCTGGCTCCTGACCAAGGTCCTCCGCAATGACTGGGGGTTCGACGGCTATGTCGTATCCGACTGCGGTGGCGTATCCCAGGTGCTTACGGCCCATAAATTCGTGAAAAACAGGGAAACGGCAGCCGCCCTGTGCCTCAGGGCGGGGCTTGACCTTGAATGTGGAGACAGTTATTACATAAAGCCGTTGAAAAATGCGTATGAGGCGTATATGGTGACGGATGAGGACATCGACCGCGCGGCAGGACGTATCCTGACGGCCAGGATGCGTCTGGGGCTCTTCGATTCCGGCGAGAACAATCCTTATACGAAGATTTCCCCTGATGTCATCGGTTCGGAAAAACACCGGGCCCTCGCCCTGCAAATGGCAAGGGAATCCATCGTCCTGCTGAAGAACGGCAACAGCCTTCTCCCCCTTAAAAAAGGAAAGGTCAAGTCGATAGCCGTTGTTGGAATCAATGCCGGTTCCTGTGAGTTCGGAGATTACAGCGGCATGCCCGTACACGATCCCGTATCGATCCTCGAGGGCATAAGAACCGCTGCCGGAAAGGACATCAAGGTTAACTACGCTCCCTGGAAATCAGCTGTGGACGGAATGGAAATCATAGCCCCCGAATACTTTCCAGGAGGTTTGAAGGCAGAGTATTATGCAGGAGAGGGGCTGCAAGGGAATCCGGTCACAAGGACCGAAGAATGGATCAATTTCGAGCCTCAGAACCAGGCTCCGGATCCATTCCTCCCCGAGATGCCCATAAGCGTAAGATGGAGCGGCAACCTTTGCCCCAACGTCTCCGGAGAATACGAGATCAGCTTCACTTCTGACGACGGCTGCCGCCTGTGGATTGATGACCAGCTTGTAATAGACGCGTGGAGGGGTCATACCGTAAGGGCGGACTCCTTCAAGGCGACCCTTGAAGCCGGCCGCAATTATAAGATCGTCGCCGAATACTGGAACAACAGGGACTACTCCATAGCAAGATTGAGCTGGAGGCCGCCCGTAAATGCGAAGCAGGACCGTATCGCCTTTTATGGAAAGGCTGGGGAGCTGGCGGCGAAGAGCGACGTAGTCGTTGCCGTGATGGGTATCAACAAGACCATCGAAAGGGAAGGCAAGGACAGGGATTTCATCACACTTCCGGAAGACCAGCAGGAATTCCTTCGCGAACTGTATCATGTCAACAAGAACATCGTCCTTGTATTGGTGGCAGGAAGTCCCATGTCTATCCTGTGGGAAGACAAGAATATACCTGCGATCGTCAATGCATGGTATCCTGGAGAGAGTGGAGGAACCGCCGTCGCCGATGTCCTGTTCGGTAAATACAATCCTGCCGGCAGGATGCCCGTGACCACTCACAACCGCATCGAGGACCTTCCGGCCTTCGACGATTACGACATCACCAAGCGCACCTACAAATACTATGAAGGAGATGTCCTGTATCCTTTCGGCCATGGACTGAGTTACACCTCGTTCAAATATTCAGACCTCAAGGTCAAGGATGCGGGCCAGACCGTTGATGTCACCTTTACTCTCAAGAATGTAGGCAGATATGACGGAGACGAGGTCGCCCAGGTTTATGTCAGGCTTCCGGAATATGAAGGGACGGCCCCGATAAAGGAACTTCGCGGCTTCAAGAGGGTGCACCTCAAGAAAGGGGAATCCAGTACGGTAACAATCCCCCTCCGCCGCGAAGACCTCCGCTACTGGAGCGAGAGCCAGAAGAAATTCATTATCCCTGAAGGACTTCCGGAAGTGATGGTAGGCGCCTCGTCCGCAGATATCCGCCTGATGACGGAATAATCATCTTATCTCCCGGGAACCGGAAATTATACCCTGATTGATTTCCCTTACCCGGGAGATATCCATCTTCTCAACGGCGCGGTCGTATGTTACAAGGCCGTTCACCTCATGTTCGAGGTCCGTGGTCTGGGTGTAGATTGCGCAGGAGACTCCGTAATAAGTCATCATCTGCTCCACTTCCGTGAGCAGATAGACATACGTGTCCGTCAGCTGCCTGGAAGAGGTCATCATCTCATAGGCATCGTTGCGCACAGGCCACATATGGCCCCTCACGAACATGCCTTTTCCGCCGAACTCACCCAATGATGCCGCCCTGGTTTCGGTAGGCTTCGGCATATCCTTGGGCGTGATGCGACCGTAGGTGTGTATGTCCACGAAGTCTCCGTTGCCGGGATCGCCGTAGGCCTTGCGGTAGCGCGGGGCGTAGTTGTAACCGGTGTTGCCGTTCACCCAGCGGGTAGGATCCAGGGCTTTCGTTTCGTCCGTAATTTCCTTAACGTCAAAAGCTCCCCAGTTCTCATTGAAGGGCACCCACGTGACGATGCAAGGGCTGCTGATATGCTGGTCGATGATCTCCTTCCATTCGCGGCGGAATTCTTTGCGCACCGCAAGGGAATCAGCCCCGTCGGGTTCCCAGATGTTCGGCATGTCCTGCCATACCATCAGGCCGATCTTGTCGCAATGGTAGTACCAGCGCTGGGGCTCGACTTTGATATGTTTGCGTATCAGGTTGAAACCTGCACGCTTGGCCAGTTTTATGTCATAAGCCAGGGCTTCGTCGGTCGGGGCGGTGAAGACGCCGTCCGGCCAGTATCCCTGGTCAAGGGGGCCAAGCTGGAAAACGAACTCTCCGTTCAGCAGCGGACGAGTGATGCCGCCCACCTTCCCGAGAGTGCAGGAGCGCATGCCGAAATAAGAAGAAACTTCATCCGTAACTTTGCCCCTGCTGTCGGCAAGGGTAATCTTCAGGTCATAGAGGAAGGGGTCTTCGGGGCTCCAGAGATGCACATCTTTCAAAGGCAGGTAGAATCTTTCGTTCGCCAGTCCCTTTCCTTTTACTACAACGGAACTTCCGGCAATGGCTTCCACGTTCACTTTTGCCCCTGTGTCACTGAACACGGTGATTTCCAGGCGTTTGTTTGCTACGTCAGGAATCAGGCGGAGGGAGGATACATAGGCCTTCTCCACAGGCTCCATCCAGACGGTCTGCCATATCCCGGAGTTCCATGTATAGTCTCCGCGAACACCGTTCTTGCCGCAAGGGGTGCGCCCGTCGTTGGGGTCATATACGGCAACGACAAGGTCGTTTTCCCCTTTCCTAAGGAATCCGGTGATATTGAAGCAGAAGGCGTCATAGCTGCCCTCGTGGGTTCCGACACGTTTGCCGTTCACGAAGACCACCGTCTCATGGTCGACTGCGTCAAAGTGAAGCAGCACGTCCTTTCCTTTCCAGTTTGAGGG
>CACXFP010000286.1 GCA_902766985.1 uncultured Bacteroidia bacterium
AGGTTCGAAGAGGGCCGGGAAATCGCGAGGATCCTGGCTGAATTCAGTGATTTTGTCAGGCCTTATGTCCCGGAAATCCAGACTGCTGCAAGGTTCCTCGGGGAGGTTGATTTCATTATGGCGAAGGCCCAGGTGGCCCTGGATTTCAAGGCCGGAATGCCGCTCGTCGCGGAAGGGATGGAAATGAACCTGCGCAAGGCCAGGCATCCTTTGCTCGAGCGGGCCCTCCGGAAGGAAGGCAAGGAGATGGTGCCTCAGACGGTCAGGCTTACCCCGGAAAAGAGGATACTGCTGATTTCTGGTCCGAACGCCGGTGGCAAATCCGTCTGCCTCAAGACTGTAGGCCTTCTGCAGTATATGTTCCAGTGGGGCATGCCCATACCCACCTCCGAGACCTCGGAAATACCTGTCTTCGACAGGATCATGGTGAGCATCGGCGACGACCAGTCAATCGACAACGACCTCAGCACCTATAGTTCCTTCCTCGCGGAGATGAAGAAAATGCTCTCCCTGGCGGACGGAAAGACTCTTGTGCTCATCGATGAATTCGGCTCTGGGACGGAACCTGCTGCCGGCGGAGCAATCGCCGAAGCGATACTTTCTGAACTTGACAGCCGTGGTGTATACGGGGTCATTACTACCCATTACACGAACCTTAAGCTTTATGCCGCAGGCTCAGGGACAGGCGTTATCAACGGCGCCATGCAGTTCGACGAGCGCAATATCGCCCCACTTTTCCAACTGGAGATTGGCCTGCCGGGAAATTCTTTCGCTTTCGAGATGGCCCGCAAGATGGGACTTCCGGAAAGCGTCGTGAAAGACGCCGAGACCAAGGCGGGGGAAGGCTATGTGGGAATTGAGAGGAACCTCCGCAGGATAGCGAGGAACCGCCGCGTGCTGGAGGAAAGGCTGCAGAAGATCAAGACCACGGACAAGGCCCTCGAGGGGATAACCGAAAAATACCAGAAAGAACTCGAGGACATAAAGAAGCTTCGCAAAGATATACTGGACAGCGCCAGGAAGGAAGCCGAGGAAATCGTGAAAGGAGCGAACAGCAAGGTTGAGAAGACCATCCGTACGATCCGGGAGGCCCAGGCCGAAAAGGAGAAGACCAAGGAAGCGCGTACCGAACTCCAGGGCTTTATCTCAGCTATCCAGGAGAAGAAGGAAAAGGAGCAGAAAAACCACGATGACTACATCGAGAGGAAGATCCGCCAGCTCAGTGAAAGGAAGGAGAAGGAAAGGGCGCGCAAGATACGCCGCGGCGAAGCAGTTCCCGAGGAGGAGCCTGTCATTGCGGCGGAACTCCGCGGCGGCCCCCTGAAGGTCGGGGAGAAGGTCCGTATCAAGGACAGCGGCATGGTCGGCGAGGTGTCGCGCGTGTCTTCCAAGGCCGTGACAGTCATTGTAGGCAACCTGACCACCAGCGTTCTTCCGTCAAAGGTCGAGCGCATTTCTTCCAATGAATTCAAGTCGGCGACAAAGGATATCGCCTCCAGGCCTCTCCAGAAGGTGGATGTCAACATAACCAGACGCAAGCTGGAGTTCAAGCCTGAGCTGGACATCCGCGGGGAAAGGCTGTCCGACGCCCTCGACATCGTCACCCGCTTCATCGACGACGCCATCATGCTGGACATAGGCTCGGTGAGGATAATCACCGGGAAAGGCACGGGAGTCCTTCATGACGAGGTGCAGAAGTATGTGAAGACTATTTCCGGGGTAGCCCAGGTCCGCGACGAGGACCTCCGCCTGGGAGGTTCCGGAGTAACGGTCGTAACCTTCGGGTAACACTCTGATATTCCCGCCGCTCCGGCGCTTTAGCGCGGCAGCTTTGAATCTTCCACCGCACCACGTACTGCAAATTTTGTAGTACGTGCGTCATTTTTGCCCTGTTTTCGCTATATTTATACAGTTGAACATAAATCTGAATGTACTATGAATACTTCTAAAATGACCCTTGGAAGGAGGGGAGAGGATGTCGCCTGTGAATACCTGGTGAGCAGGGGACATGTGATTCTGGAGCGGAATTGCCGCAGGGGACATCTGGAGATGGATATCATTTCCCTTGATGGGGATGGTGTCCATTTTGTCGAGGTGAAGAGCCGGACCGCCCCGGTGAGCGCGTCTCCGCAGGAGAATGTGAATGCGGCCAAACAGAGGAAAATCGCCGCCGGGGCGCTAAGGTATCTCAATTCGACAAAAGATGAGAGGTTGGCCCGGGATTTGGAGGTAAATTTTGACGTGATAGCAGTGGTGTTCGACGGAGGGAAAACTATTGTGGAGTATTTCCCACACGCGTTCACCCCGATGTATGTCTAGACCACATAACTTAATGATACTAAACCATATGGATAATAATCAATATTGTGTGATCATGGCGGGAGGCCACGGAGGACGCTTCTGGCCGCTGACGCGTGAGGACCGTCCGAAACAGTTCCTTGAAATCGGCGGCGGGGGCAGGACCCTGATGCGCCTGACATATGAGAGGTTCTCGAAGATTTTCCCTCCGGAAAGAATAATCGTGGTCACCCTTTCGAGGTATGAGAGCCTTGTCAAGGAGTGCATCCCGGAACTTTCGGAGGAAAACCTCCTCATAGAGCCTTACAGCCGGGGAACGGCCCCATGCATCACTTACGCCACATACGAACTTCTCAGGCGCGACCCGGAAGCCGTCATGACGGTGACTCCGGCGGACCAGATCATCATGGATGAAGAAGTGTTCTGCGACACTGTCAGGAACATAGCCGGCCACGCCGTATCCACCGGCACCCTCGTTACCATCGGTGTCGTGCCCGACAGGCCGGACACCAATTTCGGATACATACAGATTGCCGGAGGAAAGAAGAACAAAAGTGTGCCCATGAAGGTGAAGACCTTCACCGAAAAACCGGACACCACCCTTGCGACCATATTCTGCAAAAGCGGGGAATTCTATTGGAACTCTGGCATTTTTGCTTGCAGGGCAAAGGTCATGGAGGAAGAGATGAACCGCTATATCCCTGAAGTCACGAGCCTTTTCAAAGGCTGGGAAACGGCCCTGGTCCAGTCTCAAAGGCTGGAATTCCTTGAAAAGGTGTATTCGAGCTGCTCGAACCTTTCAATCGACTATGGGGTGATGGAAAAAACCGACCGAGCCTGGCTCTATCCTGCAAAATTCGGCTGGTCGGACATCGACAGCTGGGAGTCGCTGTACAAGGTTATGCCGGAAAAGGATGAGGATGCCAATTTCAGCAATGCAGGAAAAACTTTAATGGAGCAGAACCACCACTGCCTCATCTGGGCGAAAAACAAGAAGAAGGTCCTTGCGGTGATGGGACTGCAGAACTATGCCGTCATCGATACTGATGACGTGCTGCTCATCTGTCCCCTTGATTCAGCGGAAATCAAGGACCTGACGGCCGGAGTCGCGATGCCTGATTTCGAAGACTACCGCTGACGTTGTTGAAAACGCCTGCATTTTATGATTAAATGGCGGAAATTGATTAATTTTGCGGTCCTGAAATCTTAAACATAAAAATATGTACAGAGACCACACTTGCGGAGAACTCCGCATTTCGGATGTTGGAAAGAAAGTAACCCTTGCAGGATGGGTGCAGAAGGCCCGCAAACTTGGAGGAATGACCTTCATCGACCTCCGCGACCGTTATGGAATCACCCAGCTGGTGGTGGAGGCTGATGCCCCGGAAGATCTTGTCACCAAGGCCAATTCGCTTGGCAGGGAATTCGTGATCCAGGCTTTGGGAGCCGTCGTTGAGAGGTCCAGCAAGAATCCCAAGATGCCCACCGGCGACATCGAGATAAGGCTCGAAGCCATCAACATCCTCAATGAGAGTCTCACTCCTCCGTTCACCATCGAAGACGTTTCCGACGGAGGCGACGACCTCAGGCTCAGGTACAGATACCTTGACCTTCGCAGGAACCCCCTCCAGAAGGCCCTGCAGCTGAGGCACCGCATCTGCCAGGAAGTGCGGAGCTATCTTGACTCCAATGATTTCCTCGAGATAGAGACCCCCTTCCTCATCAATTCCACTCCGGAAGGCGCCCGTGACTTCGTGGTTCCTTCCAGGATGAACCCCGGCACCTTCTACGCCCTTCCCCAGAGCCCCCAGACCCTCAAGCAGAGCCTTATGGTAGCCGGGATGGACAGGTACTTCCAGATCGTGAAATGCTTCAGGGACGAGGACCTTCGCGCCGACCGCCAGCCCGAGTTCACCCAGATAGACTGCGAAATGAGTTTCGTGGAGCAGGAAGACGTGCTGAACATGTTCGAAGGCATGATGCGCACCCTCTTCAAGAATGTCCTCGACGTGACCATCCCCAACCCCATACCGCGCATGTCCTGGTTCGACGGCATGGACAAATACGGTTCCGACAAGCCGGACATCCGTTTCGGCATGACCATCCATGAGATCACCGCCCTTGCCCAGGGACACGGATTCGGAGTGTTCGACTCCGTTCCCTATGTGGGAGCCATTGCCGTCGAAGGAGCGGCAGGCTGGTCCCGCAAGCAGCTTGACGAACTCACCGAATGGGTGAAGCGTCCCCAGGTCGGAGCCAAGGGTCTCGTGAACATCAAACTGAACGAGGACGGGACAGTGAAGTCTTCCGTCGACAAATTCTTCTCCCCTGAAGACCTCAAAGCCATCGCTGAAGCCGTTGAGGCAAAGACCGGCGACCTCATCCTCGTGCTCTGCGGCGAGAAGAGGAAGACCCAGGTTCAGCTCGGCACCCTCCGCATCGAACTCGGAGGCCGCATGGGCTTGCGCGACCCCAAGGTGTTCGCTCCCCTGTGGCTCACGGACTTCCCCCTCTTCGAGTGGAACGAGGAAGAGAACAAGTGGGATGCCCTGCACCATCCTTTCACTGCACCGAAGCCGGAACACCTCGAGTATTTCTACAGCGACAAGCCTGAAGATATCCTGAAAGTCTGCGCCAACGCCTATGACTTCGTCCTTAACGGCTGCGAGCTCGGCGGCGGTTCCATCAGGATACACAACCCGAAGGTCCAGGAGCGCATGTTCCAGATCATCGGCATCGGTCCGGAGGAGATGCAGCGCAAGTTCGGATTCCTCATCAACGCCTTCAAGTACGGCGCTCCCCCTCACGGAGGCCTTGCTTTCGGACTTGACCGCGTCTGCGCCCTTTTCGGAGGAGCCGATACCATCCGGGACTATATCGCCTTCCCTAAGAACAACCAGGGCAAGGATATCATGCTCGGAGCGCCCTCCATCATTGACACCAAACAGCTTGACGAACTCCATCTCGACCTGCGTCCGGTGGAATAAGATATTATCAGATGAGCAAACTGACACTTTCCGTCCTCTGTTCGTTCCTTGCAATTGCAGGATGCGGGCAGAGGACCGGCCTTTCAGGATATGTCAATCCCTTTATCGGAGCATCGACGAGCGTTGATGCGGCCGGAGTTTATCATGGTCTCGGGAAGACCTTTCCCGGGGCGGCGACACCTTTCGGAATGACCCAGGTCAGTCCCAACACCATCACCGGAGGGGACAACGGGCCAGGATACAGCGATGAGCACAGGACCATAGAGGGCTTCGCGTTTACACAACTGAGCGGAGTCGGCTGGTACGGTGATTTAGGGAACCTTCTCGTCATGCCGACCAGGGGTTCGATGTACACAGTGGCCGGAAAGGAGGACGGGTCGGTGAAAGGATGGAGATCCGCCTATGACAAGGCTACGGAATCAGCTTCTGCGGGATATTACAGCGCGAACCTTACCGATTACGGGATCCTGGCCGAGGCCACGGCGTCCCCTCACGGCGGCGTGCTCAGGTTTACATATCCGGAGGACAAGGCCTCCCGGATCCAGATAGACCTTGCAAGAAGAGTCGGGGGACGGGCGACGGAGGAATATGTCAAGGTCCTGGACGACAGAACTATAGAAGGTTGGATGCACTGCAGTCCCGAAGACGGGGGCTGGGGCCATGGAGACGGAAAGGCCGAGTATACGGTGTATTTCCATGCCGAACTGGACAAGCCTTTCTCCTCATACGGATTCTGGTCCGCCGACGTGCCGGAAAAGATAGACCCCCAAGCGGAAGAGGCCGTCAGTGTTCCATATATTGAAAAGGTCGCCAGGGCTGAAATCATCAGGGACAAGGATTCCATGCAGGGCCGCCATATAGGCTTCTTTGCTGAGTTCCCCACCTCTGACAAGGAAGCAGTGTCCTTCAAGGCCGGGATATCCTTTACTGGTTTGGAGGGGGCGAGGAAGAATTTCTCCGCCGAACTTGAGGGGAAATCATTCGATGACATTCACCGGGAGGCTGTCGCCCTGTGGGACAGGGAACTTTCCAGGATAAAGGTGGAAGGAGGAAGTGCAGAGGACAGGATCATATTCTATACGGCCCTCTACCATACGATGATCGACCCCCGTTCCTTTTGTGACGTGGATGGAAGGTACACGGGAGGAGACGGGAAGGTGCATGAGGCCGGAGATTTCACCAAGAGGACGGTTTTCAGCGGATGGGACGTATTCCGCAGCCAGATGCCGCTCCAGACACTGATTCATCCTGAGATCACCACGGACCTCATAAAATCAATGATCTCCCTTGCTGATGAAACCGGCAACGGATATTTCTCAAGGTGGGAAATCGTGAATTCCTACTCCGAATGCATGCTAGGGAATCCCATGCTTAGCGTGATTGCCGATGCTGTGGCGCAGGGACTGCGTGGCTTCGACCTGGACAAGGCTTACCTATATTCAAAGAATACTTCCGAACATTCCGGCAACGGTGATCTCGGTTTTTCTCCGACCGGGTTGTGCATTTCCGAAACCCTTGAGTATGCCTACGGGGACTGGTGCATCGGGGTTATCGCCGATGCTGCCGGCGACCATGAAGGTGCGGAACGCTACCGGGAAAAGGCAAAGGCTTACAGGAACATATTCGACAGTGATTTCGGGTGGTTCCGTCCAAAGAATGCCGACGGTACATGGGTGGATCTGCCCGAAGACGGAAGGCTGCATGAGGGATTCGGAGCCGTTGAGAGCAACCCCTATCAGCAAGGATGGTTCGTCCCCCATGATCCCGACGGGCTGGCGGAACTCCTTGGCGGCCGGGAAAAGACGTTGGCCGAACTCCGTGATTTCTTCGCGGAGACCCCTCTCGACTTCCACTGGAACAAGTATTACAACCATGCCAACGAACCGGTCCATTTCGTTCCCTTCCTGTTCAACGCTTACGGAGCGCCCTGGGAGACGCAGAAGTGGACGAGGACCATCTGCGCCAATGCCTACAGGAATGCCGTGGAAGGAATCTGCGGGAACGAGGACTGCGGGCAGATGTCCGCGTGGTACATCCTTGCCTCCTGCGGCCTGCACCCGTCATGTCCCGGGAACAATGTCTATGAATTGACGAGCCCGGTATTTGACAGGATTGAAATCCAGACCTCCAGGGGCCCCGTCTGCATCATTGCGCATGACAACGGCCCTGAGAACATCTACATTCAGAGGGTGTCGCTCAACGGAAAGCCGTTGACTGAAAGCCATATCGACATCACCGCCCTTACCGGCGGGTCCCGCCTTGAATTCTGGATGGGCCCCGACCCTGTCCTGTAAACACATTGCCGTAATCAGGCTTTTGACGGCTGCAGTGTCATTCAACATGGCCTGCAGCCGTAAATAGTTGTGGATTTTGGTGTTGAAAACTTTGTTAATTAGGAAAATAAACCGTATATTTGCAGCCCGCCAAAATAGGCGGAATGTGATAAAACATTATTATACAATTAATTAACAAAACCAATGCCTGGATTAATTGGAAAGAAAGTCGGAATGACTTCCGTTTTCGGTGCTGATGGAAAAAATATTCCATGCACCGTCATTGAGGCTGGTCC
>CACXFP010000287.1 GCA_902766985.1 uncultured Bacteroidia bacterium
ACTGCAAAGTTAGTAAAAAACATTTGATTCACAACTTTTTCTGAAAAATTTTTTATCTTTTTCGACACGGGTTTTTGATGGTCAACTTTCATTTTTTCAATCACTTGCCGTCTTTGAAGAAATTATTTCGACAGCAATTTCGACACATGGCCCCCGAAGCTATCCTCAACAACCCGCGGCAAGCGCCGGTCCGGCCGGGGAGGGTCCTAACCACCACGGCCATGACAGACCGTAGCCAGCCCCACCGGCAAAAAATAATGTTCGGCCGTGAAATCCTCAGATTTACGGCCAAATCACACACATAATCCAGCATTCCGGCCGCAAAATCGAAGAATCACGGCTAAAAGGAGAGAAAACGGAAAATGTCAGAAAGTCAGATCTTCCTGGCCGGAATAGAGCGGATCCACAACGATATCGAAGCCTCCTTCCGCCGTCAGGACGCTTCCGTGGATCGTCGTCCGGTAATTACGCTGGAGAGGGACTCCGTTGACAACTGTAGTATAGAGAGATTCGGCAGACCCTTTTTCATATACGGAAAAAGACACGTCGAATAGATTCTTCTCCTGAGTTGCAAGAATATAACCCGTAGATATCCAATAATCTCCGGCATATGGAGCGAAATCCGGGTGTTCAGCAATGACATTCGGCCCCATGTCATAAAGGGCAGGGGTATCGGCCTTCCCGGAAAGCAGGTGCAGGACAGTCGGCGCCGACACCCGGAAAGAGGATTTTTCGAACTGGATATCAGCCGCTCGCGCCAACTCGAAATCTTCTTTTTCCGACACGACGTTGAGCTGGGCAAAAGGGCGGTGGAGCGTAATCTCCGCGAAGACCTCCGAATCAACCGCATCGAGCGAATAGCGACCATAGAATGCATCTCTCTCCTCAACATTGGCAAGACCCGTGGGAAGGACCGTCATCGTGGCACTGGGAAGATCTATATCATAGAAAGGGTTGCCGGGCGTCTGGGCAAGGAACACGAAATCATAGCTGTGTCCCTCCTGGAGGATGACGCTGTAGGTGGCATGCAAACCCGAGAACGCATCAGATGACGCCTTTTCCACCGGAACGGACAGTTCCTCCAGGTATCCGCTGTCCTTGTCATACACCCCAACGACCAGTTGGGTAGCCTTTGTTCCATCGCTTGCCGTCTTTACAGCAATCTCCTCGGCACTGATACGGAAAATAGCGCCGACCGACCTTCCGGAATCGCTGGGAGACGACGTCTTCGTACATCCGGAAGCTAAGGCCACAAATGCCACGGCAAGCAGGAATCTCTTCATGTCTATATATTTACGCTATTTTGAGGTTCTTCGTATTCAGGTATGATGACTATGTCGAACACTCCATCCACGCTGAAAATATCGCCTAAGATATTGGTACGATAATTCCTCTGATAGGGAACATTGAGTACGGAATAGTCATACAGGGGCGCTTCAGAGCCTTCGCGGTATACGCTGAACAGCACCTGGGTATTCGTCCGGTCCCCCGCCAGTATGTAATTCATCGCCACATACTTGTAATTGGCAACGGTTACCCCGCCTTCAACCGTATCCTCATATCCCGGAACGTTAGGCGCATCCACCTTCAAAGGAGCAGCCGAAAGATCATAGGCAGCAGGCACAGAGGTCTTCCCTGTATGGAAATCCAGCACAGTCGGAGCGCTTACTTTCATCGATGAACCGGAAAAGGCTATCTCGTTGTCAAGAGCTGCAGCATAATCCGCTGCCGAAGTCAGGACATTTATCTGGGCAAACGGCCGTCTGAGTTCCACCCGTTCATTGATGGATCCTGCAACTTTCCCCGTCCATGTCTTGTAGAACGCATCCCTCTGTTCAGCATTGGCTGGGCCGGACGGATTGACTTTCATGGTGCCCGATACGGCATCGACCGAATATGGACCGTCCGGATTCTGCGCCCAGAAAACAATTTCATACGTTTCCCCTTTCACAAGGCGAAGCGAAAGACGGGTCGAGCCGCTAATGGTCGCATCCGTCACGGAAACGTTCGGAAGGAACTTGTATCCTCCTTCCCGGACACTGTAGACGAGAGCCTGGAGAGAGGTCGCCGACAGCCCGTCGCTATATGCCTTGGATACAAGACCATCCAGGGATATGAAAAACGAGGCTTCCACGGTTTCTCCCTGCACTGCCGGAGCTTCGGACCGCTGACATCCTGACATAGCCGCCAGGACAGCCGCCAGGATGACTCCATTGAACAAATTCTTCATTTCTTATATATCCTGCTTATAATCCGGTGTCTCGTATTCAGGGACAATGATCACGTTGAACGTCCCGTCAACACTGAATATATCACCGACGATATTCGTACGGTAATTCCTCTGATAGGGGACCGTGGCCACGTTCCAGGTATTCAGCGGAGTGTCGGTGCCGCTTTTGTAAACATCGAAACGGACGTCGGATACGGCCTTGGCTGCCCCGGCAAGGATATAGTCCATCGCCACGTATTTATGCGTAGAAGCATATCCAGGCACATTCGGGTTGTCCGATACGATACTGTTCTTTTCGAGGGTATAGGCTTTCGGCGAAGACACGCTGCCATCGATTACGTTCAGTACGGTAGGAGCCGTCACAGTCATCGACGATCCGGCAAAGGTAATCTTGTTGTCAACCGCAGCCTGCCAGTCTTCAAGTGTCGTCAGGACGTTGATCTGGGCGAACGGACGGCGGAGCTTCACGGTTTCAGTTATGGCTGAAGACACTTTTCCGGTCGTATAAACCTTGTAGAAAGCATCACGGCCTTCGTCATTGGCCAGACCCGTTTCTTTCACGGTTATCTTCTTCGCCGCCGTATCAAACGTATAGAAACCGGCACCAGGCTTCTGGGCCCAGAATACGATCTCGTAACTCTCGCCCTTGATCAGTTTGAGACTGACGGTCGTAGAAATATTGATAGCAGCCTGTTTGGACACGTTTTCCAGGTAGATCAGGTTGTCTTGGGCCGAGCCTCCTTCGTAGCGATAAACGGCAACGGTAAGTTCCGTCGCAGTGGTTCCGTCGCTATAGGCTTTGGTCATAGGTCCCTCTGTTCCGACGGTAAATACAGCGTCAACCGCTTCAGGGACAATGGCAGGCTCATGCTGCTTGGAACATGATAATACAGCTGCGAGGGCAAGCATGCTTGCAACAATCCGTTTCATGTCAATCGGTTTTAAAGGTTGCTTTCGAAATCAGGAGTAGAATAGATAGGATCTATGATGACATTGAACGTGCCGTCTACACTGAAAATATCTCCCACGATATTGGTACGGTAGTTCCTCTGGAACGGGACGTTGGTCACATTGTGGAAAATGGCAAAGTCAATTCCACTTTGCTTCCCGACTACATCCAAAGCCACCGATGTTGCGGTTTCCTTGGAAGAGGAGGCAAGGATGTAAGCCATGGCCATATACCTGACGGGAGTGTCTGTAATGGAAGTGCTTACGGTAAGGGTGCCTCCCTGGAACTTGTTTGCCGTAAAGACTGCGTCGACCGGAGTGCCGGTAGTCCCGTCGAGGAGATTCAGCACGGAAGCCGCCTTCTTGACGGTAATGGCTGTGGTCAGGGTCGCATCGAAAGCCACCTTGGAAGCCTCTGCTGCGGTATAGTCAGAATTGAGAGAACCGAAGTTCACCTGGGCGAACGGACGGCGGAGGGTTATGTCCTTGCTAAAGGCTCCTGTTACGGTATAATCCTTTTCAAGGGCATAGAAGGCATCCCTGGTGTCATCGTTGCAAAGCCCGGCCGAATAATCGACCGTTATGGTCTTCTTGTCTGCAGAATATGGATAAGTCCCGCTTTTCTGGGCAAAAAAGACGAAACTGTACTTGACATTCCGGATCAGCTTTACCTTGACGGTATAGTGTGTCTGGTCCACCTTGGTGACGGCAGGGGTGACTGTATCAAGCCAGTCTCCGTTGGCATCATAGACGAAAACGTCAAGGACATCAACGGATGCCGCCTCGCTCACCCCATCCACCTTGGTGGCAGTTCCCTGGGAGAGGGCCACGCTGAAGTTTGCCTCAACCTCATTGCTCCCCTCTCCCAAGCCGATCTTGTCGCACCCGGTCAGCAACAAGACCGACAGGGCGGCAAAGAAATGTACGAATCTTTTCATAGATTTCAATTACTTGCGATAAGCATCAAAGGAATTGTCGGAGAAAGTTCCTCCTGTCACGGAAATATGGTCCGCAGCATCTGCAGCGAGCCTGCTGTCCACGACAAGGGAGCCCGTGAATGTACCTCCCTGTATGTCAAGGGACACCAGGTTTTCTGCAGGGATGGAACCCCAGACACCATACTCGACTTTCCCGGAAATGGTTCCGGTAGTATTGACGGTTATCTGTGTCCCTGCAGGATAGTAATTGGTAACGCACGCATCGAATGCATAACCGTTTGCCGGAGCGATGATACTGGTAGAACCGATGATGTTGACCACACCGCAGTTATTGGACATAGTATAATCTCCGGAAGATAGATTGGATCCATCAAGGGTAACGTTCTCAAGGGTAAGGTTGGCATAGTTCTGGATAAGCATACGCATACCCGATCCTGCAGTGGCAGAGATGGTTCCATTCTTAATGACAACGGTCGAACCCTTTTCCAGGTGAAGCGCCTGGGTCTGTGTTCCGGTAGAACCTACAGGACCATTGAGCTCAAGTGTCTTCCCGTTAAGGTCTATGGTCATGGTCTTTGGAGACGTTGCACTCAACATAATTCCGTCGGCCTCCTTGACATCAGCGGTAAGGACTATATACGGGTTTTCACTTTCCCCGATCGCTGTCTGGATATCCTCAGAACTGTCTGCGAGGGCAGTTACATCTTCCGGAACGACTTCATACCAGTCGCCGTCCGGAACGGCCTTGTAACCGGGAGCGAGGAAGTTGGTGCCGGCGCCTTCGGCGGCATTGTTGCCAGGATTGAATTTGTGGAAACGGCCGCCGGAAACGATGACCTTGGCGGTCCCGTTCTTATAATTCGCATCAAGGCAATTGAGCATATAGCGGTACGGCTCCTCTCCACTGCCACTCGAGAGTTGCTGGAGGTCGAAGGTTCCGCCCTTGATTTCGAGGGTTCCGTCATAGACATATATTGCAGAGATGTTGCCGTTGAAGGTACCGTTCTCAATGACAAGATGGCCGCCGTCCCGGACATCGGCAGCAAACTCGTCATTTTCCTTGGCCTGGAATGTTCCTTCGCCGGTAATAGTCAAAACTCCGCCCTGGACGGATACGAGGGACCAACTCTCGACACTTTCGTCCCAGAGGTCTACAGTGTTGGAGAAAGTCTTTCCTCCCATATCAAGGACGGTTGCCACTCCCTTGGGAGCTACAAGCTGTTTGTCCAAGTCGGCATTTTCAGTAACGGTGACATTGCCTCCCTTGAAGAGAGCGAGTTGGAGGGTGTTGGTATAGTCATAGTCAGTGGTCTGATAGATAGGGTCAACGGTAATGTTGAACTGCCCCTTGACTGAGAAAAAGTTGCCTAAAATATTCGTGCGATAATTCCTCTGCAGGGGAACATTGGCCACGCTGCGGCTGATTTCGAGGTCGGTGCCGTTCTGCAGGGTCTTAAGCTTGAGGGTCACATCCTGCAGTTCCTTTTCTCCTGCGAGGACATACGCCATGGCAACATAATCATAGGAGGTCCCTGCAACAACGAGATATTCAGGATCGACAGGATGGGCCGCAAGGGTCATTTCCACATCTGTGCGTGCGGCATCAATCTCCCCGGTGAGAATATTCAACTTGTTGGGAACAGAGATGACATATCCTGTGGTCATCGTCTCATCCACGGCAATGCCGGAATTCTGCGCAACGGTGAAGTCTCCAGCGAGGGCGCCAACGTTGAGCTGGGCGAAAGGCCTGGTAAGTGTCTCATCCTTTACGAAGGCCTCGGTAACCTTGAATTTATCCTTTGTGAAGAAGGCGTCGAAGCTGTCGTCGTTCATCATGCTCTTGAGGAAATCAGCCGTGAGGGTGAGTTCCTTGGAATCAGAACTGAAAAGAGAGGTATACTTTCCGGGACTCTGAGCCCAGAAGGTGAATGAATACTCCACATCCTTGACAAGGCTCACTTCTACGGTAGCTGCCTTGCCGGAAACGGTTACGGTCTGGTCCAGATCGGCAAGGTGATTGTCGTTCTTGTCATATACTCGGAACAGGAGTTCAGTGGCGGAAAGGCCGTCGCTGACAGCCTTGGTAGCAGCTTCCTGGGGAACGGTCACCCTAAACTTTACGGTAACGTTGTCTCCCTCAATGGCAGAAGGCGCAATCTCCTTTGCGCAACCCGCAGCCAGCAAAAGCGTCGCCGCGGCAATAATGGAATAAAGGATCTTTTTCATAATGTATTAGTAAATTTTAAATTTAGTCTGCATCAAATAACGACATTGAACTCGCCGTCATATACGGGGTCTATGGTGATTCCGGAGGAAAGGCCGCTGGTGAGGATCCGGCCGGTAACGGTGGTCAGGCTGCTCCGCCTCAGAGGGACCTCGATATTGGGAACCGTACTGATAAACTCCCAATTTTCATCATAGAAAGAGAGACTCAGGACGACGCTTCCTTCATCGGATCCTACGAACACGTAATCGAAGCCGAGGCTTACTGAGCCGTCGGAATTGACAGTCATCGACGTATCGAACGTCGTGCCGGTTATGGCATCGACGGGACGTCCGCTGAAAAGATTGAACGCGCTCGGAAGATATTGAGGGTATGTGTAACGCACATGGAATTTGGAGATGTCCACCGCCGACGGATCCTTTACCATGGAACCGGAGCGGATGGCAAGCTGGGTAGCCCAGTAATTGATGAACTTGTCTTTATCGGTCGCTATCACCCGGAATCTCGCATGTGGTCTTTGCATGGGAATCGTCTTTTCAACCGAAACGTATGAATCCAGGATGTCTGCGAGCATCAGGTCGTTGCTCCCATACCATGCAGCCCTGTATTCGTTGTCCCCTGAGTAGGTTGATGTCAGGGATATCTCCGCAAAATCCGAAGCCTCATAATACGGGGATCCGTTTGTGTAGTCGGTCCACGCAACGACCTTGTAATTGGCAGGCTCGACTGAAACGGATATCTGCCTGTCCAGATTCTCAAGATCGGTACCTGTCAGCGTCTCTTCATATGCCGGCACCTTTTCATAGGAGTCACCGGCATAGCGGTAGAAACGGATGATATAGCGGACTGTGTGGCCTGAGGAAGACGCCCTTGTCTGGAAATCCACAGTTTTCCAGGGCTCGATCCCATAATCATGTTCCAGATTCAGGGTCACGTTTATCAGGTCGCCGCCTTCAGGTTCTTCGTGGACATCACAGGAGAACAACATGATGGCAGCCAGCGACAAGACAATGTATGCTATAGCTTTTCTCATCTCTTCCTCCCTGTCTTTGTCTTCCTGTCCATCCTCCATGTAAGGGTGACGGAGGCGTTGTCTACACCGAAATATGTCTTGCGGTCCACTCCGGTATGACGACCGTTGTGAACATTGTAGAAAATGTCATAGTGGAGGGGCAGGACACCTGCGCCAACGGTAAACTCAAGTCCCCAGCGGCAATCCGGTTTCTTTGAAAGGGGAACCTTGTATCCCCCTCCGATACCTCCTCCCAGGGTTGGAGTCCTGTGCTTGTAATCCTGATAGCGATATTCCCCGTTGGTGGCTATATTGTACCACCCGAAAGTAGCATGTGCATCAATGAAGAATCCTGTCATGTCCCCTCGAAGCCAGTAACGGACCTCCGGCTGTATGCCAAGCACACGGAACTTCGTGGTCTCGGAAAACCAGTTGATTGCGGAATAATAGGCGATGCCGCTGATGGAAAGGTGGGGATCGACCTGAACTTCGGCGCCAAACGAGGCGACCAGGAGAGGAAGGGAAAGCAGGTTTGTCTTGAGGAAAGAGTCCAGGTTGTAGGCAGGAAGCGGTTCCTGGACAACTTCCGGTTCGGGCTCGGGTACGGGATCCGGTTCCGGCTCAGGGACAGGCTCCGGAACGGATATTATAACCGGATCGGGTTCGGGTATCAGTACAGGTTCAGGATCAGGGATGATTTCCTGCAGCTCGGTAGTATATTCGAAAATAATATAGGTCGTCCTGAGTTTTGGATACAAAGCTTCGAGCATATATTTCTCTGATTCCGTACCCTTCAGGGCAGCCAAAGCATCATAATCATGCATTCGGATGATATCCAGCACATGGTTTTTATCCGGTACCGAGGGATCCGCGACAACAAGACGTCTGAATGCACCCCAGTCCAGCGCTTCAGAATTGACATCAAGCACGGAGCGGTCGAACTTGTAATTTGCACGAAGCCAGGAGGCCGTATTGTCGGCACGGCTGCGGGCAAGACGAGTATTCAGGGCAAAGGCTCCCTCAGGGGACGAAGAGGAGCGCACAAGCAGGTGGGAAATATACGTGTCGGGATCCAGTCTCTTGGACCGCATCCTGTTATCACCTTCCTTTATACGCAGGGCATTATCCTCAAAAACAGGGTCGAAAGAGGTTTTCCCCTGGGGAAAGAAAATCTGGACGGTATCCCGGACGGTAGTTATCCGATAGAGGGTATCAGCAGGAGTGGCGTGCGACAAGATGCCGCACATCCAAAGAAATGCTACTAGGAGTTGATAGCGCCCCCCCCCATGCCTAATTTACTTATTTTCAGGACTTTACGCAAAACCCTTCTATTAAGTCAAGATTGAATTGGACACAAATTTAATCATTATTTTCACTTATTCAAATTATTTTTTGATTGACCTAAAATGAACCAATTTCCCCTCGGGCACGGATTTGGTAGCGAAAGCGGCCGGAAAGATGAAGACAAAGATTTTCATATATATTATGGTGACAGTGGCGCTGTGCCTGGCGGCCGCGGCGCCGGTCTGCGGACAGGACAGGAAGAGCCGCAGGGAAAGGCGTGCGGAAGAGAAGGCGGAGGCCAAAGAGCAGCTCAGGCAGTTCCAGCAGGCGGAGAAAAGCCAGTGGATGGGGTATATGGTGGAGGAAGAAGGCGACACCGTCTATCTCGCATCGGTGCCGCC
>CACXFP010000288.1 GCA_902766985.1 uncultured Bacteroidia bacterium
GCGAAATCGGTCAGGTCCATCGCCCTCATCACGAAAGAGGAGAAGAAGGACATGATAATGCCTGCGAGCAGGGCAAGCACTATTCCCTTCCGCTGGTCGGCCTTCGACACGGAAGACTCACCTTTCTGTCCGGAAGCTACGCCGTTGCAGATGATGGCGGCCACCACGAGGGCCACTCCCGTCACAAGGAGGGCGACGTTGCCCGTGCTCGCTCCCTGCTGGAGGGCTACCCTGTAGTTGTTGAACACTCCCAGCACCAGGGCCAGGCCAACCCCAAGCGGGAATGCTACAGACATGCCGGCGATGGAGGTTGATGCACTCAGTAGGATATTGGAGGCGTTGAAGATTATACCTCCGATGACGATGCTCCAGATCGCCTGGCTTGAAGCCTGTCCCAGATCCTGCAGGAAGTGCCGTCCGCCGGAGCCGAAACTGCCGAGGGTAAAGGCCAGCAGGAGGGAGAACGCGACCATGCCGATGACATAGTCCCAGTAGAAAAGTTCATATCTCCAGCTTTTGGCTGCAAGTTTCTGGGTGTTTCCCCAGGAACCCCAGCAGAGCATGATGACGAAGCAGAGGATCACCGCGAGGGTGTAACTGTTAACTATGAACATATCGCTTTGGTATTATTGGTTGTCAAGGAATGATTCCACCTCTTCCCTGGAGGGAATGGAATTCTGCGCCCCTACCTTCTTGACAGCAAGGGCTGAAGCGGCTGAGGCGAAACGGGCGGCTTCCACTACCCCCTTCCCTTCGGACAGGGCCACGCAGAGGGCTCCGCAGAACGTGTCACCTGCCGCCGTGGTATCCACCGCATTCACCTTGAAGGCAGGTATGCCGATGCAACCGTCAGCATCCACGATGAGGGCCCCTTTGCTTCCCATCGTCACGATAAGCCTTTCCTCCCCTTTTTCCATCATGGTCCTGGCTGCGACGGCAGCGCTCCGCTCATCGGTGACGGGCATCCCGGAATACATCGACAGCTCGGTCTCGTTAGGAATGAAAAGGGATATGTATCGGAATATCTCCGCCGGAAGTTCCAATGCCGGAGCGGGATTCAGTACTGTCATCACACCTGCCTCATGGGCCGTCTCCGCAGCCCTCAGCACAGATGGAACCGGGATTTCCAGCTGCATGAGCAAGATGCCGGCCCCGTGTATCGCGTCTGAACAGTTGTCGATATCAGCGGCCGACAGGTCGGCATTGGCCCCGGAAGCGACGACGATGCAGTTCTCTGCATCCTTGTCAACGGAAATAAGGGCCACGCCGGAAGGCTTCTCCGAACGCAGCACCAGGGACGTGTCCAGCCCCTCGGCTTCATACTGGCGTATGGAGTTGTCCCCGAAAATATCACGGCCAACCTTGCAGATGAATGCCGCGTCCCCGCCGAGGCGTTTCGCCGCAACTGCCTGGTTGGCCCCTTTCCCGCCGGCGCCCATGGTGAACACGCCCCCGAGGACGGTTTCTCCCGGCCTGGGAAGCCTCGATGCCTGCACCGTCATGTCGGTGTTGCTGCTTCCTATTACAAGTATTTTCCTATTCATGGCTTTCATTGTTTGATTCTTCATCGAAAATCCTGTCGAAAATGGCTCTCAGGGACTTCTCGTCAGCTATAATCTTCCTCAGTTCTTCCAGGGCGGCGGCGTTGGGACTCTCCGGGATCCACAGCTTCAGGTAGCCGCCATAATGGTATTTCTCGTGCAGGTGCTCCAGAGTCCTTTGCCAATGGCCTTCCCGGGGAAGCTCCGGATAATGTGAAAAGCCAAACTGGATAGTGCGCCTGATAATCTGCATCGGGATTATGAGCCGGTCCGCCTCGGCTATTATCCTTCCGCAGAGGCCCCGCGGCTCATGGTCCGAAGATGCCCTGTGGTCCTCGGCAGCCATGGCAATCTCTTCAATCTCTGAGGAACAGAACCATTCCCTCAGTTCAGGCATCTCCCTTATGATACGGCCGCTTTCAAGATGGTGGGTTTCGCGGCCTGCGACCAGGCCAAGGTCATGGCAGGCCGCGGCAGCATATACCACATCCCTGGATATGGGATAGTGGGCCGCAAGTTCCAGGGCCCTGGTGACGACAGCCCTGGCGTGGTCTTCCCTATGGGCCTTATCGAATGAAGCGTAGCGGGGAATCACTGTTGTCTCGACGAATCCTGCAAGGCCGGCATCCACTCCGAGAAGTTCGGCCGACAGAAGCGGCAGGAGCCCTTCGTCGGCAGGGAGCCAGCGTACGTCGTGAAGGGAAGCATAGTCAAGCCAGCGGGCTGATTCATGCTCGTTCAGATGCA
>CACXFP010000289.1 GCA_902766985.1 uncultured Bacteroidia bacterium
GCCGGTGTAGCTCAGGGGTAGAGCGCATCCTTGGTAAGGATGAGGTCGTGAGTTCAATTCCCACCACCGGCTCATTTTTTTTGCAACAACTTTAAACATAATATTATGGCAAAAGAAACATTCCAAAGAACCAAACCGCATGTCAACATCGGTACTATCGGCCATGTTGACCACGGCAAGACCACTCTTACTGCAGCCATCACCAAGGTGCTCGCAGAGAGGGTTGCAGGCAACGAGACCCACCTCAAGTCTTTCGACCAGATCGACAACGCTCCTGAGGAGAAGGCACGTGGTATAACCATCAACGCTTCTCACGTAGAATACGAGACCGCAAAGCGTCACTATGCACACGTTGACTGCCCGGGCCACGCTGACTACGTCAAGAACATGGTTACCGGTGCTGCCCAGATGGACGGTGCTATCCTGGTTGTCGCTTCTACCGACGGCCCGATGCCCCAGACCCGTGAGCACATCCTTCTCGCCCGCCAGGTGAACGTCCCGAAGATCCTCGTCTTCATGAACAAGGTCGACCTTGTTGACGACGTCGAGATGCTTGACCTCGTTGAGATGGAAATCCGTGACCTCCTTGGCTTCTACAAATTCGATGAGGACTGCCCGATCATCCGCGGCTCCGCCCTCGGCGCCCTCAACGGCGAGAAAGAATGGGAAGACAAAGTCATGGAACTCATGGACGCAGTTGACGAGTATATTCCTACTCCTGTCCGTGACAACGAGAAGCCCTTCCTGATGCCTATAGAGGACATCTTCTCCATCACCGGCCGCGGTACCGTCGTTACCGGTCGTATCGAGAGGGGAACCATCCACGTCAATGACGCAGTCGAGATCGTCGGCTTCAGTGACAAGCCCCGCAACACCGTCTGCACCGGCGTCGAGATGTTCCGCAAGCTCCTTGACCAGGGTGAGGCTGGTGACAATGTAGGTCTCCTCCTCCGTGGTGTTGACAAGAAGGACGTCAAGAGAGGCGAGGTTATTGCCAAGCCCGGCACCGTTACCCCGCACACTGAGTTCACCGCTCAGATCTACGTCCTCAAGAAAGAGGAAGGTGGTCGTCACACTCCGTTCCACAACCACTATCGCCCGCAGTTCTTCATCCGTACACTTGACGTGACCGGTGAGATCATGCTGCCCGAGGGAGTTGAGATGGTTATGCCTGGAGATAACGTCCAGATCACCGTTAAGCTCATCACTCCTGTTGCCATCAACGAAGGTCTGCAGTTCGCTATCCGTGAAGGCGGCCGTACCGTAGGTGCAGGACAGGTCATCAAGATCGAGGAGTAAAATCCGAAGGGGAATAGAACAAGGGTAGTTCAGCGGTCTCCAAAACCGTCGATGAGGGTTCGAATCCTTCTTCCCCTGCAAAATATATCAAAGGTTACGATTTGGTAATTGTTTAACAGGCCCCGTGAGAGCTTCCCAATTCGCGGAGTCCATTAAATGCAAAGATGAGTAAGTTCATTAACTATTGCAAAGAGTCCTACAAGGAGCTCGTCAAGAAGGTCACCTGGCCGACATGGGAGAAGCTGCAGAATTCTGCAGGCCTTGTCATCGTCGCCACTCTGATCCTGGCTGCCGCGCTGTTTGTGATGGACTATGCTTTCCAACACCTGATGACGCTGATCTACACATTGTAATTATCGATTACCATGGGTGAAAAGAAATGGTATGTTCTTCGGACTGCGGGAGGCAAGGAGAAGAAAGCTCAGGAACATCTCGAGAAAGAGATAGAGCGGAGCGGCCTTAAAGACCAGGTAGGCCAGATACTGGTTCCGGTCAAGAAAGAAATCGTGACCAAGAACGGGAAGAGAAAAGCTGTTGACAAGCTTCTCTTTCCGGGATATGTCCTGATGGAGGCTGAGCTCAGCGGAGATCTTGAGTACATTATCCGAAATCTCGTTCCGGGAATGTCCGGATTCCTCACTGAAAACAGATCGGTGAAATCATCGTCCCAGAAAGAAAGGATTCCCATCCCCCTCCGCGATGAGGAGGTAAGGAGGATCCTCGGCCAGCAGGACGAAAACGCCAACGGCCCGGTTGACACGGAAGTGAACTACGAAGTCGGCGACTCTGTCAAGATAACCGACGGACCGTTCAGCGGATTCAACGGCACTGTGGACGAAATCATCGAAGACAGAAGCAAACTCAAAGTAATAGTTGTGATCTTCGGCAGGAAGACCCTGCTTGAACTCGGCTTTACACAAGTAACTAAAGAGTAAAAACAATGGCAAAAGAAGTTACCGGATTCATCAAGCTCCAGATTAAAGCAGGAGCCGCCAATCCAGCACCTCCGGTAGGACCTGCCCTCGGTTCCAAAGGCTTGAACATTATGGACTTCTGCAAGCAGTTCAA
>CACXFP010000290.1 GCA_902766985.1 uncultured Bacteroidia bacterium
CCGATTACTGTCTGGGTGCCGTAAGGGTGGTTGCGGAAAAGCATGCTGTCGAGTGCGTCGATGACCTTCTCGCCGTCGTCCGTGAGTCCCATGTTCTTCTCTTCGTACACTGCTTCAAGTTCTGTGTGGAAGCCTCTGATAACCATATTCTTGAATCTGTCTGACTGGACCTTTGCCCAGTTCTCGACCTGATTTGAAGGAATGTCTTCGGTGTAGCATGTTACATCGTTGGAAGTAAATGCGTTGGTTCCTTCGGCTCCGATTATGCTCATGAGCTTGTCGTACTCGTTGGGAATGGCGAGTTTCGATGCCTCGTAACTTATTGAATCGATGATATGGTAGAGGTCGAGCCTTTCCTGCCGGCCGGTCTTGGTCCTGTAGACATCATAAAGGGCCTGGATCGTGTCGAGCAAGGGTTTCTCGGCTTCGTAATCGGTGGTTCCGAAACTCGGGGTGCCCTTGAACATCAGGTGCTCGAGGTAGTGGGCCAGTCCGGTATTGTCGGAAGGGTCGTTCTTCCCGCCGGAACGTACTGCAATATAGGTCTGGATACGGGGTTTTTCCTTGTTGACCGACATGTACACCTTCAGTCCGTTGTCCAGGGTGTAGATTTTCGCCCCGAGTGGATCGCCTTTCACAGTCTCGTATCTGGCTGAGCAGCCTGCGATCAGGACTGTGGCAACCATGACCACGGCAAAAACGATGGATTTAGTGAATTTCATAATTATTTTGTTGTTATTTGATAATTGTCGGATGATTCCAAAACAAAAGTAGAACTATTTTCAGAAAAAAATAGTAACTTGCAAATTAATTGCACAATGACGGTGTAATACAATGCTAAACCTAGGATAAAAGATGGGACTGTTACAGGATAAACTGTCAAGATATACAGAGCCGCAGAGACTTCAGGGCCTGCATTTGTATCCTTATTTCAAGGAGATAGAAAGCGCGCAGGATACCGAAGTCATCCTTGACGGAAAGAGAGTCCTCATGTTCGGCTCCAACAGCTACATGGGACTTACAAACCACCCCAAGATAAAGAAAGCGGCCATAGAGGCCACGAAGAAATACGGTACGGGCTGTGCAGGTTCGCGTTTCCTCAACGGAACGCTCGACCTTCATGTCAAACTTGAGAAGAAACTTGCCGAATATGTCGGAAAGGAAGAGGCCATGTGCTTCTCTGCCGGCTTCAACGTCAACATGGGAGTCATATCGAAGCTTACCGGCCCCCATGATTACATAATCTATGACGAATTGGACCACGCCTCCATCATTACCGGAATCCAGCTCTCTTTCGCTAAGAAACTGAAATTCAGGCATAACGATATGGCTTCCCTGGAGCGCAGGCTCAAGCAGTGCGATTCCAAGTCCATAAAACTGGTCGTCGTGGACGCCGTGTACAGCATGGAGGGAGATGTGGCGAAACTTCCCGAGATCGTTCTCCTCGCCAAGAAATATGGGGCTTCAGTCTATGTTGACGAGGCTCATGGAATCGGGGTGTTCGGAAGACAGGGAAGGGGAGTGTGCGATGCCCTGGGTGTGACCAAGGATGTTGATGTAATCATGGGAACATTCTCCAAATCAATGGCTTCCATCGGAGGATTCTGTGCCGCGGACAGCAGCGTCATCAATTGGCTCAGGCATACGGCCTACCCGTATATATTCAGTGCCAGCATGACCCCGGCCGCAGCCGCAGCCGCCATGACCGCCCTCGATATCATCAAGGCCGAGCCCTGGAGACAGGAGAAGCTCTGGGAACTGACCCACCAGGCAATAGAGGGGTTCCGCCAGCTCGGTTTTGAAATCGGCAGGACCGAAACTCCTATCATTCCCCTGTTCATTCGCGACAATGACAAGACATTCCTTTTCACCAGGATGGCTTTTGACGAAGGGGTGTTCATCAATCCTGTCGTGAGCCCCGCCGTCCCACCTGAGGATACGCTCGTGCGTTTCTCCCTCATGGCCAGCCACACCAGGGAACAAGTTGATACAGCCCTCGACAAACTTGGCAAGTGTGCCAGAAGGCTGGGAATAATCAAGTAATTGATCCTTTACAGTTTTTCTACGATGCCGGAGAGTCTCTCTCCGATTCCGATCGTGTACCCCTGTGACAGATAATAGACCTTTCCGAATGAATCGGCAACGATGAATACGGGAAGGCTCCTGGAAGAGATTTTTTTATCCGTGTCTATCGACTTGAGGACCTTGTAGGCCGGGTCTGTGGAGAAAATGGCGGTGGAAGGAAGGGTGCCGAAATTGCCTTTGGCAATCTCATCCTGCAGTTTCTTTGCTTCTGTGTCGTTTTCCGTAAGGAGCAGGACGGGTCTGCCCCAGGCCTCCAGTCTTTCACGGACCGCTGCGATGTCCCTGAGCGTGTGGTTCGTGGGTTCCTGGCCCACTCCGAGGACACCCATGATGTAGAACCCCCTGCCGGTAAGAGGCATCACCGCGCCTCCGTCGAAGGTCCCTATGACAGAGATGGCGTCTTCCGGTGTGCTCAGATTGAGGTCAAGCGTTGTCGTTTCGTTTTCCTTGATCTCAAAGAACTGGAGGAAAGCAGGGGTGGAACCGTCGGCAAGCCTTGTTCCTGAAGTGATTATGTAAGTACCGCTCCCGAGCTTGACTCCGTTCTTGAAAGAATTCTGCCAGCTGACTCCGCCGCCCATGTCGACCTGACCTTCATCGAATGTCATCAGGTGTGGGCGTCCTCCTGAGATCTTGCTGATGGTGAAATGGTTGTAGTATTTTGGATTGGCGGTTCCCCCCTTGCCGGAATAATTCAGCACCAGGATGCCCGTGGGTTCGGTAGAACTCTCTCCGGAAGAGAAATCCACTCCGACCCATTCATCTCCATCTTTGTATTGGACTTTTCCTGTAACGGGATCCTCCCTGGCATCCATTCCGAGGGTCCTGCAGAGGGATACGAAGAAGATGTCGCGGCTGCGGGGAGTTGCAAGACCGGATCTCCAGACTCCTTCAGGCGACATCGGAATGTTCCATGCCTTCGGATCCGAGATGACCGTAAGGCTGTCCCTGATCCATCCGAGAACGTCCGCAGGTGAGCTGAGACGTCCGGCGAAACGCTTACCAAGGAAAGACTTGTAGGTGGTAAGGAATTCATTCTCAACCCTTGGGCAGAGAATTGAGGCGGGGGAGTCGTAGCTGTCCATAAGGTTTTCCATGGTGATGTCCCTCAAATCCTTGTCGCTCAGGCTCCCGAGCAGTTCCCTCGCCCTGGCGTCCGGGTGGGCGGCCAGGAAGGCGGAGATAGTGGCATGGTTGCCCATTGACTTGACCAGCAGCGGATCGGCGGGAGCGGACGGGAAAGTGGAGGTGTAGGCTGTCCTTACGGAATCTTCATACTCCAACCTCCTGTCATTAAGATCCCTTTGTTCTGCAGTTACTTCCGGGAGGGTGAAGTTCTCGGCGGGCGGGGTGACGCTCAGGTTAAGCGGATCGGAAGGGTGAGAGTCGGAAAGGGTTATTTCGACGAGGGAATCCTTTCCGAAACTTATCTTTGAGAAACCGAATCTGCCGTCTTTGGATGCCCATGCGAGCATGTCTCCGAGGCCGGCGGAGAGGAAGGTCTTCCCTTCAGGATCGGCATACTTTGATATTGCAGGATAGAATTCCGAATAATTGTAGATCATGAAATCCACCCTTGCGCTATCAGCGGGAGAACCGTCTTCATTTTTTACCAGCACATCGACCTTTCCGGTTTTGGCGTAATTTGCCGTGAGGTTGATTTCCGTGAAATTAGGGCTCTGCATCACTACTTCCTCCGGACCGCGGTATTTCCCGAACGCCTTGGTGTGGGTGAGCATTACGCGGCTTGCGGCGGAATTGAACCAGGCAAGGTCCAAAACAGGTTCAGGCTCGCAGGCGCCCAGGAAATGCCATTTTCCTCCGGCCCAGGCCTCCACCCAGGCATGGTTGTCGTCCGTATGGGCCCAGCGGGGCGTATAAACCTGCCTGGCGGGGATTCCGACTGTCCTCAGCGCCGCGACGGTAAGAGTGGATTCTTCACCGCAGCGGCCTCTGGAACTCTTGATGGTATTGAGAGGGGAACTGGTCCTTCCGTCAGAAGGCTGGTAGGTCACCCTTTCATGGCACCAGTGGTTCACCTCGAGGATGGCATCCTCCATTGAAAGGCCTTTGACCCTCTCCTTAAGCTCTTCATAGTAAACCACACGGAACGAATCCAGGTTTTCGTTGTTCGTCCTGAGCGGAAGCACGAAATGACGGACGAGAAGTTCGGGAATCCCGGACCCCCAGGGCATCTCGTCGAGGGCCTTGAAAGTGGCCCTTACATTGGCCAGATGGAAATCCACAGGGTAGTCCGTAACATCGGCCAGAGGCATGTAGGCATAAAGGAATTCGAGTGCCTCTTTTTCCCTGGCATTCTCTGCCTTTGAAAGGTCGCAGAAAGAGGCCAGCCGTCCGGGGCCGTCCATCCTGCAGCGGAAATCTTTCTCTATTTCGCTGCGTATTGAATTGTCTGATACAAAGTGATTTCCGCAAGCGGAAACCATGATTGCCGCAGTAAGGACGGCGGAGATCTTGACTAAGGTTTTCATCCGTTTAATTATGTGTTCTATCTTTCAAAGATAGCCATATTTTTGTGATATTCCTTTTAATAACGTAGATTTGTAAAGAATGTCAATCTATTTCCTATCATGAAAACCATTTCGAAACTGGCAGCCATTCTTGCGGCTACCGCTTTGGCAGTGTCCTCTTTGCTTATTCCCGGTTGCGGCCCCCGGCCTGACGTCAGGGACAGGTGGCCGGTCACCATAGACGGCGGTGCCTGGCCTTCTTCCAGCCATGTGCAGGGGATTGCCGTGGATAAAAAGAACGGCTTTATCTACTGGTCCTACGCCACCAGAATCGTAAAGACAGACCTTCACGGAGAGGTACTTGGGACGGTTGACGGCATCCTCGGCCATCTCGGCTGCATGGCTTTCAACGAGGAGGACGGCAAGGTGTACGCCTCCCTGGAGTATTCCGACGATGATATCCAGAAGGGAATCATGAAGATCATGAAATCCGACCGGAAGTTCGACGTCGCCTTTTTCGTCGCGATTATCGACGGAAACAAAATCGACAGTGTCGGAATGGATGCGTCGGAGTCAGGTATCATAGAGGCCGTGCTCTTGCCGAAGGTCGTTGAAGACTACAAGGCTGTCGTGGACGGAAAAAGCCACAGGTATGGTTGCAGCGGCATAGACGGGGTCAGCTTCGGTCCTGCATTTGGAAAGACCGGTGGGGAGAAATTCCTCACCGTAGCCTATGGCATTTACGGGGACACGACCCGCACCGACAATGACAGCCAGATACTGCATCAGTACTCGATGGACAGCATCCGGACTTACAAGGAAGTCTTTTCGCAGGACAACATGCCCAAGGATGGTCCTGTCCCCACCGGAGAGTATTTCGTCCGCACCGGCAATACGACGTACGGAGTGCAGAACCTTTGCTGGGATCCGGACTCGAAGAACTGGTTGATGTTCGTTTACCGCGGTAAGAAGTCCGCCTTCCCCAACGGCACCCTCTACATAGCCGACGGCCGGAAGGCTCCGG
>CACXFP010000291.1 GCA_902766985.1 uncultured Bacteroidia bacterium
CCCGTTCGCCTACGGAGCCGCCCATGCCGGATCCTCAGAAGTAAAATATACCGGCAAGACTTTCGTCCCCTTCCTCCCCACCCTCAGCGCCGCCTACGTGCATGACAAGCTTTTCGCTTCGTTCCACTTCGGAGCCATAACAGGCGGAGGAGCCTGCAAATTCGACGACGGACTTGGGTCATTCGAAGCTCCGATCGCAGCCCTGGCAGGAGTCTTCAACACCTTGGGCGCCTTCATGGGAGCCGATCCCGGAGCCTATGCGGCAGACATCCATTTCACGGGTAAACAGTACAACCTGGCAGGACAGCTCATGATAGGATACAGGATTACCGACAACCTCTCAATAAGCGCCGGAGTCCGCATGAACCACATTTTCAACGATTATGACGGCGCCATCGAGAACGTAACCTTCAACGGGAAATCCTTCGGGGCCACCGTACAGTCCTACGGTCTTCCCGCCGCGGCAGGTGCCATGGTAGACAATATGCTGCAGATGAAGATCAAGGCCCACAACGACTGCAACGCATTCAATCCCATCATCGGAATCGACTACAAGACGGAAAAACTCAACATCGCCGCACGTTACGAGTTCCGCACGGCCGTCCGCCTGAAGAACTCTTCCGACAACGAAGTCCCCGACATGTCCGTTGCCGCAGCCTACGATCCCTCAAAGAATCCCACCGTCAGGGCGGACATCCCGGCCTCCCTCTCCCTCGGTGTCCAGTATGAGATCATCCCCGGACTCAGGGCCGAGCTTGACTGGAACTCCTACTTCGACAAGCAGGCCAAGGTCTTCGGCGGGAACGACGCTTCAGGAGCAGCCTTGAACAAGCAGGAGAAACTTGGAGGAAACCCTTGGGAAATCGCCTTCGGAGCCGAATATGACATCAATGATAAATGGACTGTAAGCGCAGGCGCCAACAATCTGAATCTCAATCTTGGAGATGACAGGGCCTACATCAGCGACACTGACTTCAGCACCTCCTCTATCACCGTCGGAATCGGAGGACGCTACAGGTTCTCGAAGAAGGCCGCTATTGATTTCGGTTTCTACAAGGCCTTCTACGCCAACTGGAAAAAGGACTATTCCGACTACAGCGGACTCAGCTCGATGGCCGGTACGATGGGTGGCATGCTTGAAAACCTGGCAAAGGCTTACCCAGTGCTCGCCCCTGCAATCGCACAGATCAGCTCACAGATGACGGCAGGCATCCCCGCCAAGGTGAAATACGACCGCGACAGCTGGCTCGTGGGAATCGGAATCGTCCTCGATTTCTAACGGGACAGGGAATCCACCCTGGCTTTGTACAGACGATAGACTGAATCCAGCGCCGGGAGGTTCTCCTCCCGGATCGGATCCTCGTTGGGAGATTCCAGTTTCAAGGGATCGACAGGCGTGCCGTTCTTCCACACCCTGAAGTCAAGATGTGGACCGGTGGCCATGCCCGTAGAGCCCACATAGCCGATCACATCACCCTGCTTCACCCTGGTGCCGGCCTTGATCCCCTTGGCATATCTGGACAGGTGCAGATAGGCGGTGGTGTACACGGAATTGTGACGGATCTTCACCGTATTGCCGCCTCCCCCTCCCCAGCCTGCGCTGATGACGGTCCCGTCGCCGATAGACATCACCGGGGTTCCTGTCGGGGCCGCGTAATCAACTGCAGTATGGGCCCTTACCTGGCCGGTAATGGGATGATGCCGATGGTATGAGAAGGTAGAGGAAATACGGGTGAACTTCAGCGGAGCTTTCAGGAACGCCTTGCGCAGACTCTCTCCCTTTTCATTCCAATAGAGGTTGCCCCCGTCCCCCTGGTCATACATTATTGCCGGCTGGTCATGGCCTTCCCTGGTGTAGACGGCATAATAGATGGTATCCACAGAGAACAGTTCCCCGTCGCACCATGAATCGGAATAGAGGATCCGGAAACGGTCCCCCTTCTGAAGACCGAAGAAATCCACCGTCCAGGCATATATCTCTGAAAGGGATGATATCAGCAGAGGCGACGCCCCGGCAGCCGTCATGTCGTTCCACAACGACGTATTAATCGTGAAATCAGCGTACTGCTGCCTGGTCTCGACAGGTTTCACGACATTCCAGACGGCAAGGGAATCCGCACAGTGGAATACTGTAAGGTGGACCCTGTCTGCCTTATAGACGACATATTCCAGGTGCCTCACGCTGACGGTATCGGCATCGTAATAGGCCGAGAACGGATTACCGGCCCTGAGCTTCCTGACATCGAAAACGGTGTCACATTTCTGAGCGAGCATCCAGGCATCCTGCGACGACATGCCCAGGCGGGTCATCAGGTCGGTGAAGGTCTCCCCGCTGCGGACTTCACCCGTTATCATGTCAAGGCTGTCCTCGAAGAAACCGAGGATAGGAACGGTGTCTTTCTGAACGGTTTCCACGGGGCACGAAGTCCTCCTGTGGCATGATGACGTTGACAAAACGGCTATTGAGAAGGCAATGAGAACTATTGCGGCTATCGGTTCCAGTTTACGCATGATATGCAAATTTAAGCATTTATTGCTAATTTTGCATTGATGGATATCGAACCTATCGCATATTTCCGGTCTCCCCTGAAAGAGAAATTCGGCATCCCCCGACAGAGCGGGGTCGTGCCGGAACTTGCCGGCAGGATAGAATTCACCCCGGCCTACCGTGACAAGGAAGCCTTGAGAGGACTGGAAGGTTTTGATTATATCTGGGTTATCTGGGGATTCTCGGAAAACGTCCACGGCTCTCCAGCACCTGCGGACAAAACCGCGTTCAAGGCCACCGTCCGGCCCCCTCGTCTCGGTGGGAACCGCCGCGTGGGCGTTTTCGCCTCTCGCTCGTCCTTCAGGCCCAACTCCCTCGGCCTTTCCTCGATGAAGGTCACCGGAATCCTCTCTACCGCCGACGGCCCAGTGATCGAGGTATCCGGAGGCGACCTCATGGACGGGACTCCGGTTTACGATGTCAAGCCCTACATACCCGCCTATGATTCACACCCTTCCGCCAGAGGAGGCTTCACCGACATCGAGCAGTGGAAGCCATTGGAGGTCAGTTTCTCCGGTGACGCTGACGCTCAGCTCGAAAAAGTGTTCGGAAAGGGTTCTGAAAAGGAGAAAAAGACCATTGCGGCCCTTGTCGCCCAGGACCCCAGGCCGCACTACCAGGATGACCCGGATAAGGTTTACGGCATGGCCTACGGCCCCTGCCAGGTCAGGTTCAGGGTAAACGGGGACAAGGCGGAAATAACCGGGATAGAGTCATGATACTGGACGAAGGTTGGCTGATGTCCCGCTACCGCAAACGGGAGGAGATGGTGCCGATGAGGGACGGCGTCAGGCTGTTCACTGCAATCTATGAACCGATGGAGGCCGGGAAGCCGCTCCCAGGCAGGCCCGTGATAATGACCCGCACCCCGTTCGGAGCCGACCCCTACGGTGAGGAATTCTCCCAGAGCCTGGGAATACAGGACAGGAACTATTCCCTCAACTCATATATAATCGTCTATCAATGCGTCAGGGGTACATTCATGAGCGAAGGCTCGTTTGCGAATGTCCGCCCCCTGGGCAAAGGCCGCACCGACGAGGCCACGGACACATACGACACCGTCGAATGGCTTCTTTCCAACACCTGCTGTAACGGGAAAGTAGGGGTGAAAGGCATTTCATACCCCGGATTCTACGCCACCGCGGCAGGCCTCTGCGGACATCCGGCCGTCAAGGCGGTCTCTCCCCAGGCCCCTGTCACAGACTGGTTTACAGGAGACGACATGCACCGTAACGGAGCCTTCATGCTCGCTGACATGTACGGCTTCGGAGGATGGTTCTACCGCAGGCACAGGACTCCGACCATGGATTACGGCCCGGGAATACTCAGGACCAGGGGCGACATCTACGAATTCTTCCGGGGAAAGTCCATGCAGAGACTGTTCGGTACCGCCAGCCGCTCCCTCCCCTTCCTGGCCGCTGCGATGAGGCATCCCAACCTCGACAGGTTCTGGAAAGACCGGAACCCTTCCCTGAAGCTGAAAAACGTTCGGCCCGCTTTCCTCGTTGTCGGCGGGGAATTCGATGCGGAAGACTGCTACGGTCCCCTGGAGACATACCGGAGGCTGCTCGCCGGTTCCCCTGAAGCAGAAATCTGCCTGACCCTCGGTCCATGGTACCACGGAGCATGGAAAAAGACAGGATACGACGGCCTGGATTCATCTTTCTTCGGTCGAGGCACCTCCGATTATTTCCTCGACAGGATAGAATATCCTTTCTTCGCCAGATACCTCGAAGGAGAAGGAGAAGTGCCTTCGAAAGTGACCGTGTACCCCTCTATGTCTATTCCCGTTCCGGACAGTTTCGAAGAAAAAGACAGGGGTCCCTGGGACGGGCGCTGGCTTCGGTTGGACGAATGGCCTCCGAAAGGAATGACATTCAAGAGGCTGGGCCTGGGACACGATCTCGAGCCGATGGCCAAGGTGGAAGACGGGAAGATTTCCTGGATCTCAGATCCGGAAAACCCCGTTCCGTACTATGGATCCCCCACGGAAGACAGGGACAGAGGCTATATGGCCGCAGACCAGGGATTCGCTTCTCTGAGGGACGATGTCATCACTTTCCGGGGGGCTCCGGCAGCCTCGTCCGTACTCCTCGCCGGACCGGTGAAAGTATCCCTCAGGGTCGCCTCAACGGGCACTGACGCAGATTTTGTCGTGAAACTTATCGATTCATCCCCGGATGGAAGGCAGATGCTTGTAAGGGCGGACGTCATGCCTGCAAGGTTCAGGGAAGGTTTCGAAAAGCCTAAGCCGATGGTCCCGGGACATGCCTGCGACATCTCTTTCACCATGAACGACATCTGCCACGAACTTCTCCCCGGGCATTCCCTCTGCGTGCAGGTCCAGTCATCCTGGTTCCCCCTGGTCGCAATGAACCCCCAGACCTTCCTGGCCAATCCCTGTCACGCCAGGAAGAACCACTATAAAAAGGCGGAACACACCCTCTTCATGGACGGCTCATACATAGAGATTCCGGTCGCTGATATCAGGCCGTGATCTGGTTCCCGGTATATAGCTGGTAATACTTGCCTTTCAGGGCCAGGAGTTCGCTGTGGCGGCCCCTTTCGATAATCCGTCCCTTGTCGAGGACCATGATAAGATCCGCGTTCTGGACGGTGGACAGGCGATGGGCTATCACGAAGGTGGTACGTCCCTTCATCAGGGATTCCATCCCCCTTTGTATCAGTTTCTCGGTCCTGGTGTCGATGGAGGACGTCGCTTCGTCCAGTATAAGCAC
>CACXFP010000292.1 GCA_902766985.1 uncultured Bacteroidia bacterium
CGCATACATCAGGGATGCCAACGACCAGGGGATGCTTGAGATGGCCATCGTGGAGAACATACAGAGGGAGAACCTCGACCCAATCGAGGTGGCCATGAGTTACCAGAGGCTCATAGAAGAGTGCAGTCTCACCCAGGAACAGATGGCTGCGCGGGTCGGCAAGAAAAGGGCGTCCGTGACGAATTATCTCCGTCTGCTTAAACTTCCGGCCAAGGTCCAGCACGACCTGAAGGTAGGCCTTCTGAGCGTAGGTCACGCAAAGGTGCTCCTGGGTGTGGAAGACCCGCAGATACAGGAGAATCTCTGCGATGTCACGGTTAAGGAAGGCCTGTCAGTAAGGCAGCTGGAGAACCGGATCAGGAAGATGTCCGAAGACGCACCCAGACCAGGTCACGCCCAAGAGGACCTGCCCGACGAGTACAGCAGGGTCCTGGGACATATAGGTAAATTCTTCAACAACAGCATCAGCCTCAGGAGGTCACCCGGCGGGAAAGGCACCATGACCATCAGGTTCAGTTCCGACGAAGAGATCGCCGGATTCCTCAGGGCGCTGGATAAAGCCGACCTGTAGCCCACGGATGTATTTTCTCAAGAGAACATATCTGGTATTGTTTTTCCTCGCCGCCTTCGCGTCGAGCGCGGGGGCGCAGTTCCGTGAGGAAGCCTTCCAGCAGAACTACAACAATCCCAACGACACTACTGCAAGGAAGGATACGATCGACAAGATGTTCTCCATGAAAGAGTACATCGGCGGACTCCGACACAAGAACCAGCTGAAGATCGGGACCATGTTCGCCGGTTCCACCGTCTTCATAGGCGGAGAGCAGATCTATAACCGGCAGTATTGGAAACTGCCCGTCATATACGGGGGCCTCGGAGCAACGGTCGGACTGGGAATCCACTACAGGAAGAAGTACAACAGGTCCGTAGACGCTTTTGACGCCGCCTACGCCCTTGACCCGGAAACCACCCTCACGGTGGACAAGCACTCAAAGGACATGAGTACCTGGCTCTTCGCCGGAGCAGGACTGCTGTACTGGTCAACCCTGATGGACGGTGTCATCAATTACCGCAGCGACCTGCATCCCCATCCCGGGAAATCCACGATCTACTCCATACTGATGCCCGGACTGGGGCAGGCCTACAACGGCGAATACTGGAAGATCCCCATTTACTGGGCCGGAATAATAGGCTCCCTCCACTATTACAGGCTCAACAGCACCAACTACAAGAGATACAAGAGAATCCACAACGAAGCCACGACTCCTGATTCGGATTATTCCGGACCGATCTCGGCGGAAACGGCCCTGTACTACAGGAACACTTACCGTAGGTACAGGGATTATTCGGTCGTCGCGCTCTTCGGTTTCTACCTGCTTCAGATCATCGACGCGAACGTCTTTGCCTACATGCAGGATTTCGAAGTGAACGACGACCTTACGATGAAGGTTTCCCCTACCGTAATAGTCCCCGAAACCAATTATGCCCAGGGAGGTTTCAACACCTCTTCAGGTTCCGCCTTAGGCCTCCGGCTTGGACTTACCTTCTAGAATCATGAAATTGAAAAGACATACGCTCCTTGCCTTAACTGTCCTCCTTCTGTTCCTGATCCCGGACGGGTCCTATGCCCAATTCCGCAATCCCGGGATATTCAAGAAACCTTCGGCCTCCGCCAAGAAAACCCGTCGCCAGCTCGCGGACGAGAACGCCGAGCTCCTGCGGCAGATAGACTCTCTCAAGAGCGACATAGAAGAATACCAGAACGACAAAAGGCTCACCGACAGCCTGGCCGCCGACATCATGGACATGTATGAGATCAGCGGGACCAGGAGCGCCGCAGGCCTCAATCCGGAGGATTACAACGCGGCGGTCTCCGATAGCCTCCTCACCCTTTGGTACCTGCACAACCAGGTTAAGAACAGCCGTGAAGGGGAAGGCCTCGACATGGACATGATACACCTGACCTCCGACACCCCTGACAAGGTCTACCTCCAGAGGCTGGCTGCGATGAATTCCTTCATCACCCTCCCCTTCAACGAGACCGTCAGGAACTACATCATCCTGTACTCGGAGAAAATGCCCACGAAGATGTCCCACATCCTGGGACTCTGCCAGTATTACATGCCGATCTTCGAAGAGATTTTCTCGAAGTACGACATGCCGTTGGAACTTAAATATCTGGCTATCATAGAATCCGCACTCAATCCTGTCGCGGTGTCCCGGGCCGGTGCAAAGGGCATGTGGCAGTTCATGTACAGAACGGCGGCCCTCTATGGGCTCAGGATAGATTCCTTCATCGACGAGAGGCTTGACCCGGTTAAATCGGCCGATGCCGCAGCACGTTACCTCAGGGACTCTTACAGTATCTTCGGGGACTGGAACCTTGCCATCTCCTCCTACAACTGCGGAGCCGGGAATGTCAACAAAGCCATCAAGAGAGCAGGAGGAAAGACCGACTTCTGGTCTATCTACGAATACCTTCCCCGCGAGACCAGGGGCTATGTGCCCGCCTTCGTAGGAGCGATGTACGCCATCACCTATGCCAAGGAGTACGGCCTGATTCCCGACAGGGTGCCAATGCCTGCGCACGTGGACACGTTCAATATCCATAAGATGCTTCATTTCAAGCAGGTGAACGAACTTGTCGGGGTGCCCATGGACGACTTGCACAACCTCAACCCCCAGTATATCGCCGACATCATCCCCTCAGGAAGCGAAGGCAACATACTGAGGATCCCTTACCAGTATACGGGGGCATTCGTCGAGCATGAGGATTCCGTCTACACCTACAAGGAAAAGGAGTTCTTCAGTCCCGCCACCATAACGAACATCCGCGAGAACAATTCCGGAGGAGGCGGAGGCGGAAGGATAGTATACAGGGTCAAGAAGGGAGACTATCTTGGCAGGATAGCATCCCGCTACCATGTAAGCATCAACCAGATCAAAAGGTGGAACAACCTGCGCGGCAACAACCTCAGCGTCGGCCAGAGGCTCTATATCTATTCCGGAGGTTCCGGCCCGTCGTCATCTTCCCAGGCCAGGACCCAGACCGCCAGACAGGCAGCTTCCGGCAATTCCCAGGAATCATCATCACAGTCCACGGCCGGGCAAGCCGCTCCTGCTCAGCGCACATACACCGTCAAAAGCGGAGATACCCTGACCTCCATCGCAGCTAAGTATCCCGGTGTGAGCGTGGCAGACATCCAGAGGGCCAACGGCATTTCAGGATCGAGGATAAGGGTTGGGCAGAAGTTGAAGATCCCCTCAAAATAACATCTTACAAATCGATAACCATCTGAAGTTTAAGCCCGGCGTTCCCGGGCTTTGCCGTTCTCTTCGAATAGAGTGTGGACCACCCCCTAAGATACAGTTTCCATCTCAGTCCCGCTTCCGTAGGAGCCGACTTCAGTCCGCAGTACAAAGAGAGGCACGCTCCTCTTCCATAGTATGCCGGTACGGAAAAATTCCCTGGCGCATCCCTCTCATATACATATATCCTGTCATCCCAATTGTCGATACGGAAAACGGTGCCGCGCAGATAACAGGCCAGGCGGTCCCCTTTGTAGCCGGATTCCAGATAAGCAAGACCGCCGGTTCCCTTGCAGAAAAGGACATTCCCCCTGAAGGATGCCAGGAACGGTCCTTTCCCATATATCAGGTCGGCCCTCAGGTCCGTGCGGTTGCGAAGACCGTAATCCCTGAACCTCTCCCCTATCCTCAAACCAAGTTTCCAGCCTCCCCTCTCGAGCAGAGGGACTTTCAGGAGGGCTTTCAGTTGCGACTTGTCCCCTCTGGCGGAACACCTTGCATCTAATGTCAGGTCAGCCGTTCCCCGGGACAGTCCCAGTGCCGCACCGTATTCGTCAGACACCTTCGTTCCCGCCCTTGCCGCTCCGGCATATATGTTCCCATACCCGGCAGGATAACCCCTCACAAGGGCTGAGATGCGGAATCCGCCAGGGACAGGGACAGATACTCCGGCCAGGGCTGTAAGGGACCGGCTCCCAGGCGCATACGCCCCTTCTCCGAACACATCCACCCCACCAGGACAGAAGTGGAAATCCGCAGAAACCGACCGCCCGGAAAGATACGTCACCCCGGCCTGACCGGACCGGGAAAGCCATGAAGCGTTGAACACTGCCACAACCGTCCAGTCAAGGGTCTTCCCGTCATCTGCCCATGGCTTCAGGCCGGGAAAATGGACTCCACCGGAAAAAAGGAAACGTCCGGCCTCCACTTCGGCGGCCAGGCCCCTGAGAGCTCCGGCAGGAGAAAAGGTGACAGCCGGGGTTATTCCGGAAGGTTTCCGGCAGAAACTTCCGGACGAAGAGAAACCGGAAAGGGAGAACCCGCTCCACATGGCGAGTCCCTGGCCGAAACGGGCGTTCCAGTCCCCTGCTATCACGGTCGCCAGCCTGGAACGGGGACGGACGGCTATGCTGAAAGACGTCGCCCCGGGAGGGAAACACCGGTCCGAAAAGTTGCTTCTCGCCGCAATTCCAGCCTCAACCATCTCCCCCTTGTACAGCCTGTACTTCAGTCCCCAGCTCCAGGAGCCGTCTTTCCAACCTCCCTTCGACAGCACATTCTGCCTGAGCCGGCCCCTCTCCAGCGATGAAGCGCCGGGAAGGGAGAAAGATTCCAGGCTGACAAAGGGCTTCAGGGACTCGGCTGCCGCCTTGTCGAAACCATCCAGGGACGAGAGCTCGGAAAACGAGAGGATGTCTCCGTTCCTGGAGCGCCAGTCCACTATGGACGCCGCCTGATATGGAGAAAAAAGGCCGCTCGAGACAAGAGCCCGGCGGGAAGCCGTGTTGATCTTTACCTTCCTGTCCATCAATGCTGTCATCCTTTCAACCTCGGATTCTTCCAGTTCTTCGGGACAGGAGGCTCCAATGACGGCGGCAATCGAATCGGCCCTGTCCTGGGCTTTCATGGCCGGGCCGGCCAGCGGCAGGAAAGCGGCCAGCACCGAGGCTATCGCAGAAGTTTTCATGTCTATTCAGGTCTTTCTGCCAATATAGGAAAGGGAACCGGCAAAAACGAAAAGAAAAATGCATGGGAAGATTATTTTTTGCGTATTTTTGTATTACATCTTAAAATGCAGCGGAAATGAAAGAGAAAATCATCCTTTTTGACAAGACTTTCAAGCCATTCATACCATATTCAAAGATTGAGAAAGCCATAGATGCGGTGGCCGCCCGCATAAACAAGGACTATGCAGGATGCACGGACATACCCATCCTCCTGTGCGTGCTCAACGGATCGGTCATGTTCACTGCGGAACTCATGAAAAGGCTGACATTCCGCTGCGAGCTGGTATCGATGAAACTCACCTCCTACGAAGGCACGAATTCATCCGGAAAGGTGCGCCAGGTCATGGGCCTTACCTCCAGCGTGAAGGGCCGCAGGGTCATAGTGGTGGAGGATATCGTGGATACCGGAGCCACAGTGGTCGACCTCGTGGACATCCTTCGCGGAGAAGGCGCTTCGGACGTAAAGATCTGCACCATGCTCCTCAAGCCCCAGGTTTATAACAAAAACATCACCCTGGATTATGTAGGAATGGAAATCCCCAACGATTTCATCGTGGGATTCGGCCTGGACTACGACCAGCTCGGCAGGAACCTGAAAGACATCTACGTACTGGACACTGACGGAGACGGCACTCCGGACACACTCAAGGAAATCAAAAACGAAGGAAAGATGAAATACTACATCCTCTTTGGGCCTCCGGGAGCGGGGAAAGGCACCCAGGCCACATCTATCGCGGAAAAGTTCAACCTCTGCCACATATCGACCGGGGACCTCCTCAGGAAGGAAATCGCTGCCGGCACCGAGCTTGGGCTGAAGGCGAAATCCCTCATCGACGCCGGTTCCCTCGTTCCGGACGAAGTAGTTGAAGGCATGATCGAGAATCAGTTCAACTCTGTCAAGGGAGTTGACGGCTTCCTCCTTGACGGTTTCCCCAGGACAATCGCCCAGGCCGAGGCCCTCGACGCCATCCTCGAAAAGAGGGGTGAAAGCGTAACCGCCCTCGTAGCCCTGATGATTCCCGATGAGACCGTTTTCGAAAGGATAAAGCACCGCGCCTCCATAGAAGGCCGTGCCGATGACGCCTCCGACGAAGTTATCGCCAACAGGATCAAGACTTATCACGAGAAGACGGAACCCCTGATCAACTTCTACAAAGGAGCCCGCAAGTACCACGAGGTACAAGGCCTCGGAGGCATTGAAGACGTCCGCGGCAGGCTCTTCGAGCTCCTGGAAAAGTTCTAGGACCGCCAGCGGTTATGGCTGATAGCAATTTCATAGACTACGTACGCATCCATTGCGTCTCCGGACACGGAGGGGCGGGTTCGACCCATCTGCACAGGGCGAAGTATGTCCCGAAGGGTGGGCCTGACGGGGGCAACGGAGGCCGCGGAGGCCACATCATCCTCAAGGCGAATCCGCAGTTCTGGACCCTGATCCACCTGAAATACCGCAAGAATGTGATAGCCTCGGACGGAGAGCCCGGCGGCGCGGCCCTGAGGACTGGCAAGAACGGAGAGGACATCCGACTGGAAGTACCTGTAGGCACGGTGGTCAAGGACATGGAAAGCGGAGATGTCCTGTTTGAAATGATTGAACCCGGAGAGGAAAAGATCCTGTGCCGTGGGGGACGCGGAGGCCTTGGCAACGACAATTTCAAGAGTGCCACCAACCAGACTCCAAGATTTGCCCAGCCTGGAGAGGAAGGGCAGGAAGGCTGGTTCATACTTGAACTCAAACTCCTGGCCGATGTCGGCCTGGTCGGTTTTCCCAACGCAGGAAAGTCCACCCTCCTGGCAACCATCACATCGGCAAAGCCTAAGATAGCCAACTACGCTTTCACCACCCTTGAGCCGAACCTCGGGATCGTCCGCCACAGGGACGACACCTCCTTCGTGATGGCGGACATCCCCGGGATCATCGAGGGGGCCCACGACGGCAAAGGACTTGGAATCAGATTCTTGCGTCACATCGAAAGGAATTCCGTACTTCTTTTCATGGTATCGGCCGAAGAGGAAGACATCTCCCGCAGCTACGAAGTCCTTCTGAACGAACTCAAGGAATACAATCCCCAGCTCCTCGACAAAGAGAGGGTGCTGGCTGTGACGAAATGCGACCTTGCCGACGAGGAGAGGATCAAGGAAATACGCAAGACCCTTCCAAAGGGAATTCCGGCCCAGCTCATCTCTTCCGTTTCAGGCAAAGGACTTCAGGAACTCAAGGATCTGCTCTGGAAAGCCCTGAATGGATAATTGTCTGAAATCCAGGAAATGACGGACCTTATCCATAACCTCCACGGCCTCGACCAGAAGATTACCCTGGCCGTCAATTCCCTGAATTGTCCAGCCACCGACCAGATGTGGCCGTTTTTCAGTGACAACAGCGTCTGGATCCCGCTCTACATCGCAATCGCCATCATGCTCGTTCTCAGGCTCGGATGGAAGAAGGGCCTTATCGTGATAGCCTCCCTGGCCATCACATTCGCCTTATGCGACTTCCTGTCAGACATGATAAAGCATATTGTAAACAGGCTCCGCCCTGCATACGATACGCAGATGATCCAGGACGGCATCCGGGTTCTGGAGAAAAAAGGCAGCCTCTTCGGCTTCTTCTCCAGTCATGCGGCAAACACTTTCGGGTTCGCAATCTGCTCCCTGATCGGATTCAGGAACGACAGGTCCCGCAAGTGGACAGGTTACGGAATACTGATATTCACATGGGCTTTCCTGGTTTCCATGAGCAGGGTCTTCGTAGGGAAACACTACATGGGAGATATCATGACCGGAGCCATTTTCGGCCTGGTTACAGGATACCTGACCGGCCTGCTTGCAAGGATTATCGTGACAAGGCTTCGATAGACTTTTCCATCTGTATCCCCCTGGAACCCTTGACCAGGACCACGGTATCGTTCAGAGGATTCTCCTTAAGCCATCCTGCCAGTTCGACGGATGTCTTGAAGAGTTTCATTCCCTGAAACGGTCCCACGGCTTCAACTGCCTTTCCGAATTCTTCTCCTACCAGGCAGACAAGGTCCAACGGAATGGCGGAGAGCCTTTTCACCACGGCTTCATGCTCTTTCAGCGAATCTTCGCCAAGTTCTCTCATGTCACCGAGCAGAACCGCCTTTCTGGAGGCCTCCACAAGCGAGAAATTATCCAGGGCGGCAGCCATGCTGGAAGGATTGGCATTATAGGCATCAGCTATGACGGTATTGCTCCCGCAGCGCATCATCTGGGAACGGCTGTTTTCCGGAACGAACTCATCCACAGCCGCTATGGCATCCTCGAGGCTCACTCCGAAATATCTTCCCACTGCTATGGCTGCCATGACGTTCGAAGCATTGTAAGAGCCCACAAGGTGGGTTTCTATGCCAAGCAGGGTTTCCTCACCATCTTTTTCCCCGTCTTCTGAAGGCACGGCCATGCGAAGGAAAGGATGCGAAGGGTCGGAAGGAAGAACTATGGCGCCGGACTCATCTATCCCATAAGGTATGGTCTCCAGCCCGGCCCTTTCGGAAGCCATGCCTTTGAGGACTTCGTCATCGACATTAACGAAAACGGCCTTGCCGTGCCCGAGGATCCAGTCATAAAGCTGTCCCTTGGCCTTTTTAACCCCTTCGAAACTGCCGAAGCCGAGAAGGTGGGCCTTGCCGACATTGGTAATCAGGCCGTAGTCGGGCTCAGCCACCTCTGTCAGACGGGCGATATCACCGGGATGGCTCGCTCCCATCTCGATAACGGCAATCTCCGTGGAAGGATTGATTTTCAAAAGGGAGAGAGGAACGCCTATGTCATTGTTGAGGTTCCCCTCGGTGGCAGTCACGTGGAATTTCCTGGACAACACCCTTGTTATGAGATTCTTGGTGGTGGTTTTTCCATTCGTGCCGGTAAGTCCTATGACAGTAAGCCTCTCCCCGTTCACGAAACTGTGCTCCCTATGGTACCGGGCAAGCTGGCGAAGGGTCTCCAAAGTGTCCGGGACAGCCACGATCCTCGGGTCTCCGGAGGCGGCTGCCGGAGAAGATGAATCTACCACCGCCAGGGCAGCCCCGTCCGAAAGGGCTTTGAGGGCATAGTCCCCCCCATCGAAATTCTCCCCTTTAAGGCCTATGAAAAGTTCCCCGCCGCGAATGCTGCGGCTGTCGGTAGACACTCCGGCACTGGACAGGAAATGCCCATATAATTCTTTTATATCCATTTAATTAAATTACTTTGTTCCAGTGGATCCCCAGCCTCCGGCACCGCGAGATGTCTCATCCAGGGACTCGACATCTTCCCATTCCACTTTTTCATGGCGGGCGACCACCATCTGAGCAATCCTTTCCCCCGGATCGATGACCTGCTCCTGAGAGGAAAGGTTAACCAATGACACCTTAAGCTCCCCGCGGTAGTCGGCGTCTACGGTTCCCGGAGAGTTGATCACCGTAATCCCCCTCTTCGTGGCAAGGCCGCTCCGGGGACGGATCTGAGCCTCGAAACCAACGGGAAGCTGGATGTAGATTCCGGTAGGGACGAGAGCCCTTTCAAGGGGACCGAGGGCGATGGGAGCATCGGTATTTGCGCGAAGGTCCAACCCGGCAGACGCCTCCGTGGCGTATGCCGGATCGGGCCATCCGCTTTTATTCACTATCTTGACTTTCATAAGGTTATTCCTTCTCGACAGCTGACAGGGGCTTCTCTGCGGGAATAATGAGGTTAAGGATAACGCCCACGATGGAAGCGAGGCCGATGCCTGCGAGGGAGAATTTGCCGAAAGAGACGATTGCTCCGCCGATACCGATCGTGAGTATCAGTGACACTATCACGAGGTTGCGGGTGGAAGTCATGTCAACCTTGGCCTTGACCAGGTTGTTGATACCCACTGAAGCAATGCTACCGAACAGGAGCAGCATGATACCGCCGAGGACCGCTGAAGGGATTGTCTGTATGATAGCGCCCACCTTTCCCACGAGGGAAATGACTATCGCGGAAATGGCGGCGATCCTCATGGCTGCGGGATCCGTGACCTTGGTGAGGGAAACGGCTCCGGTGACTTCAGAATAAGTTGTGACGGGAGCGCCTCCGAGAACTGCAGCAAGGCAGCATGCGAGTCCGTCTCCGAGCATCGTGCGGTGCAGGCCGGGATCCTTGATGAAATCCTTGCCGGCGATCTCCCCGATGGCATACATGTCACCGACGTGCTCGATGATGGGAGCTATCGCCACGGGAGCCATGAAGAGGATGGCCTGCCAGGAGAAGGAAAGCTTGTTCAGATGGGGCAGCTGGAACCAGGAAGCCGAGGCCACACCGGAGAAATCCATGCTGGAACGGAAGAAAAGGACAGCCGCAAGATATCCGGCGAGGGCGCCGAACACCACCGGGATGAGTTTTATCATTCCTTTGCCCCAGATGGAGCAGACGATGGCCACCGCCAGGGAAATGAGGGCGAGAGTCCAGTTCTGGCTTGCCATGTTGACACCGGAACCGGCGAGCGAAAGACCGATCAGGATGATGACAGGGCCTATGACCACAGGAGGGAAGAGTTTCTTGATCAGGTTGATTCCGAAGAACTTGACCAGCAGGCTCATGATAATGTACACCACACCTACCGAAACCAGGCCGCAGAACATTCCGGGAAGCCCGTAGAGCTCGGTAGCCTTGATGATGGGAGCGATGAATGCGAAACTGCTGCCGAGATAGATGGGGACCTTTCCGCCGGTGACAAGGTGGAAGAGAAGGGTTCCGAGACCTGCGGCAAGAAGGGCTATTGCAGGATCGAAGCCGACCAGAAGAGGAACGAGAACGGTGGAACCGAAGGCAACGAACATGAATTGGATGCCCACGACGGTACGTTTGACCGGAGATAGTGTTTGTTCTGACATTTTGGTTGGGTTTTGGTTATTTTTGAGCGAAATGGTATAGGATCAGGGCAACGATGGCATAAAGGACGTTCGGAATCCACAGGGCGACGACGGCCGGCATGGCCCCGGTATAGACGAACATCTGGCTGAAACGCATGAACAGGATATACGTGAAACTCAAAGCTATGCCTATTCCGATATTCCAGCCGATCCCTCCCCTCTTCTTCCTGGACGAGAGGGTGACCCCGATGATAGTGAGGATAAAGGCCGAGAAAGGCATCGAATACCTCTGATGCTTCTCAAGCTGGGAGAACATAACGTTGGCATCCCCCCTGTTCTTCTGGGTGCGGATAAGCTGGTTGAGCTGCCTTATGGGAAGGGCTTCGACCGTTTTCTTGTTCCTGTAGAAATCCGTTACGGTGAGGTTCAGCACGGTGTCCATGAATGCGCCGGAACGCACCCTGTCTTCCAGTCCTTCCGTGTAATCCCTTATGAACCAGTTCCTGAGCTTCCATCCCGCCATGGTACTGTCCCATTTTGCAGACTCTGCCGAGAGCTTGCTCACAAGCTTGTTGTTCCGGACTTCCTCAAGTGTGAAACCATAAGCTGTGTTGTTCCAGGAGCTGAACGACTCGACATAGACGAACTGCCCGGGATTCAGCTGGTAATGTACATTCTTCACCGACAGGGCATTACGGTTCGCTTTGGTGTATCTGGCCTCGAAGGCGACCCTCTTCACGTTGCCGTTGGGGATGATATACAGGCTCAATCCCATCGAGAACAAAGCGATGATCGCAGCAGCGGCCATATACGGCATGAGCATCCTCTTATAGCTGACCCCGCAGGAAAGGATGGCTATTATCTCCGAATTGGAAGCCATAATGGACGTGAAGAAAATGACCGAAATGAATACGAACAGGGGGCTGAACATATTCATGAAATAGGGCACGAAGTTCACGTAATAATCAAAAATGATGGCATGGAGCGGGGCTTCCTTAGCCACGAAATCATCGATTTTCTCGCTGATGTCAAAGATTATGACGATCCCGACTATCAGGATGATGGCCATGAAGAAGGTCAGGATGAATTTCTTGAATATGTACTTGTCGAGCAGCTTAACGTGAAGCATGGCAATCTTACAGTCTGTTACTTAACATCGGCACGACACTGTCTTTCCACCTGGCGAAATCCCCTTCAAGGATATGCGCCCTGGCCTGGCGCACCAGGTCCAGATAGAAAGCCAGGTTGTGCTCGCTGGCAACCATGGCGGCAAACATCTCCCCTGCGATAAAGAGATGCCTCAGGTAGGCCCTTGTATACTTCCGGTCCACGAAGGAAGTCCCTTCGGGATCGATAGGAGAGAAATCGTCCTTCCATTTCTCATTCCTCATGTTCATGATACCCTTCCATGTGAACAGCATCCCGTTGCGGCCGTTCCTGGTCGGCATGACGCAGTCGAACATATCCACCCCCCTGGCGATTCCCTCCAGGATGTTCACCGGAGTTCCGACTCCCATCAGGTACCTGGGCTTCCCCTGCGGCAGAAGGGGGCAGACAAGCTCCAGCATCTCATACATCTTCTCCACCGGCTCCCCGACAGCCAGGCCGCCGATCGCATACCCGCCGTGGAAATCGCAGCCGAGGCCGAGCGCATGTTCGACGGCCCTCTTCCTCAGTTCGGGATAAACGCACCCCTGGATGATGGGGAACATCGTCTGGGAATAACCGTACAGGGGCTCCGTAGAGGCGAATCTGGCTGAAAAACGCTCCAGCCATTCCTGTGTGAGGCGGAGGGATTTCTCCGCATACCTGAAATCCGCGTCACCCGGACAGCACTCATCAAGGGCCATCATGATATCGGCGCCTATCACCCTCTGGGTATCGACATTGTTTTCAGGGGTAAACGTATGCTTCGAACCGTCTATATGGGAGGAGAACGTGCATCCTTCGGGAGTCAGTTTGCGGATGGGACTCAGGGAAAAGACCTGGAACCCCCCGCTGTCCGTAAGGATAGGCCTGTCCCAGCCCTCGAAACGATGGAGCCCTCCCGCCTTTCGGAGAGTGTCCAGCCCGGGACGGAGGTAGAGGTGATAAGTGTTACCCAGGATGATCTGCGCATGGACATCATCACACAAGTCCCTGTGATATACGCCTTTAACAGAACCGATGGTTCCCACGGGCATGAAGATAGGGGTCTGGATCACCCCGTGGTCGGTAGTGATGGTCCCGCACCGCGCATCAGAAGCGGCATCTGTCTTTTCCAGTAAGAATTTCATCCCTAAAGTTTAACAAAGATAATGTTTTTTCTGCGAATTCTGATTAAATTTGCGAATAGTAGAAACAAAATACCCACATATGAAGAATAACGCAATCAGCCTCAGGCTGATA
>CACXFP010000293.1 GCA_902766985.1 uncultured Bacteroidia bacterium
CCCTCTCCCCTCCCGTCATGGACGACAGGGATGCTGAGGCTTTCGGGGCCTTCCGCCGCAGCGAAACGGAAACGGTTCCTCCAGCTTTGTTTCTGATAATTCTCGCACGCCTCGAGCCACACCGGAGACGAAGAAACGCAGCCGGGACCGGAGTCCCGCTGCGTCACGATCTTCATTTCCCTCGCTACGAGGGCGAACCACTCAACCGGAGGCAGGTATGCCGTGGAGAGCAGCATGGAGGATCAGTCTATCTGTCCCCTTTCGCCGACGTCGCTGCCACGGATGATGCCTCTCTTGGAAGCCCTGATGAAATTGAGGATGGTATCCCTGTATTCAGACTGGGGGAAACCGGCCTCCACCTTGGAGCAACCGTCAGTGATGTTGTATCCCTGGAAATAGATGGTGTCGTATATATCCTTGATCAGACGGATATCATCGGAGGCGAAGCCCCTGCGCCTGAGACCCACGATGTTGACCCCGCAATAGCAGATCGGGTCGCGTCCGCAGAGGACATACGGAGGGATGTCCTTGTTTACCTTTGAGGCCCCGCCGACCATGGCATGGGTACCGATCCTGGAGAACTGGTGGCACATAGCCCCTCCGCCGAGGATGGCGTAGTCCTCGATGTCGGTCTCGCCGGCAATGGCGCTGTGGCTGGTCATTATGCAATGGCTGCCGACATGGCAGTCGTGGGCGACATGGACATAGGACATTATGAGGGTGTCGCTGTCAATTTTGGTCACTCCCTTGCCGCTGGCCTGGGTGCCGCGGTTGATGGTGGCGCATTCGCGGATGGTCACGTTGTCGCCTATCTCCACATAGGAGACCTCTCCGGAATATTTGAGATCCTGGGGGATGGCACCGACTACGGCGCCGGGGAAGACGATGCAGTTGCGTCCCATGCGGACATATTTGAAAATCACTGCATGAGGCAGTATCTGGCAACCGTCGCCGACAACTACGTCGTCGTCTATGAAAGCGTAAGGTCCGATCTCCACGCCGTCACCGATGACTGCGGATGGAGAAACTGTCGCCATGGGGGAAATCTTGTTCATATCGAATGATTTTAGGGGGATATTGTTCAGGCCTGCTCCTTTATTGCTTCAGCAAGGGCCGCGGCCATTCGCGTGTTCATGGTATGGCCGGGTTTGAACCCGGTTACCCTGGCATTTATGAATCCACCGGCCAGGCGGAGGTCTCCGATAAGGTCGAGAAGCTTGTGCCTGGCGCATTCATTGGGGAAATGCCTCTTGACATTGTCCAGGTAACCGTCCGGATTCACAGTCATAACGGGACGGTTGAAAACGGATGCCACCCTTTTCACCTGCTCTTCAGAAACCGGATGCTCCACGACCACGAGGGCGTTGTCCACATCCCCGCCTTTGATAAGGTTCTGGGAAAGTAGGAACTCCAGCTCATGGAAAAAAACGAAGGTGCGGCAGGGACCGATTTCAGAAGCATAGTCGACTCCTTCGTCCCAATGGGCCGTCTGGACACCTATCACCTTGGAATTGAAATCTATGGTCAGGTCGAAAGAGGGAGCCTCGGCCGGCTCCGCCTTGATCCAGGAACCTGTCTCCGGATCGCTGACCTCCACGGGGTGCGGGAGACGGAGGTAATGCCTGGGAGCATCCTGTTCCACAATCCCGGTTTCAAGGAAAGCCCCGACATAGGGATTCGCGCTTCCGTCAAGGATGGGCACCTCGATGTTGTCAAGTTCCACCAGGGCATTGTCTATTCCCATGCCGGTGAGAGCGGACATCAGGTGCTCTATAGTCATGACGGTAACCTCACCGTCAGAAATGGAAGTGCTGCGGGCCGTGCTTGAGACGTAAGCGGCGCGTGCCTGGATAACTGCCTCCGGACCGATGTCGCTCCTGAAGAAACGGATTCCCGTCCCGACAGGGGCCGGACCCACCGTCATCCTGGCATACCGGCCGGCATGGAGACCCTTGCCTTCAAAATGGCATGTGCCGGAAAGTGTCCTTTGCTTAGACTGCATAAAAAAATCGTCTGTCTCCGTTCAACTTCTGAAAAGGATTGCAAAGATAGACAATTTTTCGGACTTGCAATAAAATGTATGGAATGATAGCTACTTGCCCTCTTCCTGGGTCTCGTATCCCGACTGCCTGAACCTGGCGTAGCTCCTCATATAGTTGGTAATGGGGATTGCCGGGGAGCCCAGAAGTTTCTGCCCGCCCTTCCGGACGTTCCCGATGACTCCGGCCTGGGCGCCGATGATGGTATTGTCGGCGATGGTGAGATGGCCTGCGATGCCCACCTGGCCCGCAAGGATGCAGTTCTTGCCTATCTTCGTGGAACCGGCTATACCGCACTGGGCGGCCATTACGGTATTGTCTCCGATCTGGACGTTGTGTGCAATCTGGCAGAGGTTGTCGATCTTGACGCCTTTTCCGATAACCGTGGATTCCATCTCAGCCCGGTCGATGGTGGTGCCTGCGCCGATCTCGCAGTTGTCCCCGATGACCACGTTGCCGAGGTGCTCGATCTTCTCCCAGGTTCCGTCCGGCTGGGGCACGTTGCCGAAACCGTCGGCCCCTATCACCGCGTTCGCATGGATGATGACGTTGTCCCCGATGACCATCCCCGGATAGATGACCACCCCGGGATAGATTATGCAGTTCTTTCCGATCCTGGTTTCGTCGCCAACGTACACGTTCTCGTATATCCTGGTGTTGTCGCCGACATAGGCATGATGGCCAACGTAGCTGTGGCTTCCCAGATACACCTTCTTGCCGAACTTCGACGTAAGGAAGAAGGAGGAACGGAATCCGCGGTGACGTCCGGACGTGCGTTTCTTGGCCGCAGCATATTTCAGGAGCTGGGCGATGGCCTCATACGAATTTTCAACCCGCACCATCGTGGCCGATACGGGTTGCTTGGGCTCGAAATCCTTGTTTACCAAGAGGATGCTGGCCTTGCAGCTATAGACGAACTGCTCATATTTGGGATTAGCGAAAAAACAAAGCTGCCCTGGCTTCCCATGCTCTATCTTGGCAAAAGATGTGATCTTGGCCTCCGGATCTCCGTCAACGGTTCCCTTGAGCAGCTGGGCAAGTTGTTTGGCTGTCAACTCCATATCAGATTCTTATCAATGTTCAAGCACGCAAAGTTAGTGTTTTTCCATGTATTTCTGAATATTTCATGCCGTTTTTTGCATTTGAAACCATTATTTTGTATATTTGCAGCCGAGAAGGAGATAGGGGCCGCACGGTTCCTATCATTTTTTTAATGCCGATGGACAGAAAGAAGATTTTCGAAGCCATGGAGCCCGTCGCCCTTCAGATGGGATGTTTCATCGTTGACGCCGAGGTTTCCCGCGACAACGATATCACCATAACCCTCGACAAGGAAGAAGGAACGGTGTCGATGGATGACTGCGTGGCCATGAACGACGCCTTCCTGGCCGCTTTCGACCGCGACGACGAAGACTATTCCCTCACCGTTTCCTCCGCAGGACTGGACCAGCCGCTGAAGGACCCGAGACAGTTCCGCAAGGCCATAGGCACGAAGGTGGACGTCCTTTTCAAGGGAGGACGCAGGATTGTCGGGGAACTCACGGCCGCTGGTCCGGACTCCGTCAGCCTGAGATATGTCGCCCGCGAAGCCGTGGAGGGAAAGAAGCGCAAGGTTGAGGTCTCCCATGAGGACGTTTTCCCCCTGGCGGAGATCAATTCGGTGACGCCCTGGATAGATTTCAAATAGTAAAAATTAACATATAGAAACCTGAAATGGAAAAAAGAAAAGAAGATGTGGTGACCTTGATCGATGCATTCAAGGACTTCAAGGAAGAAAAGAACATCGACAGGCCGGTCATGATGGGTGTCCTCAAGGACGTGTTCATGACCCAGCTCGCCAAGACCTACGGCTCCGCTGACAACTTTGACGTCATCATCAACGTCGACAAGGGAGACTGCGAGATTTACCAGAACTTCGACATCGTGGAAGAGGTCGACAACCCCAACACCCAGATGACCCTGGAGCAGGTGATCGCCGATTCCGGTGAAGATGACTACGAAATCGGAGACACCTATTCCAAGAGGCTGAGCCTCGCTTCCTTCGGACGCAGGGGCATCCTCAACATCAGGCAGAATCTCCAGGGACGCATCATGGACATCGACAAGGCCAACGTCTTCAAGAAATACACCGACAAGATCGGCGAGATCTTCACCGGCGAGATCTACCAGACATGGTCGAAGGAAGTCATCATCCTTGACGAGGACGGCAACGAGCTCCACCTCCCCAAGGCGGAACAGATTCCCGGAGAGAGGTTCAAGAAGGCGGACACCGTGAGGGCCATCATCAAGAGCGTGGAGATGAAAAACAACACCACCCCCTACATCCTCCTTTCCCGCACCTCGGAAGACTTCCTCCGCAAACTTTTCGAAATGGAGGTGCCCGAGATCTATGACGGCCTTATCACCGTCAAGAAGGTCGTACGCATCCCCGGTGAAAGGGCCAAGGTCGCGGTGGAGTCCTACGATGACAGGATCGACCCCATCGGAGCCTGCATCGGTGTCAAGGGTTCCAGGATCATAGGCATCGTCCGCGAACTCCGCAACGAGAACATCGACGTCATCCAGTGGACTTCCAACCCTCAGCTCCTCATCCAGAGGGCGCTCAACCCTGCAAGGATTTCCTCCATCGACATGGGTTCAGGCCCAGCCGACAAGGTGAAGGTCTACATGCAGCCCGAGGAAGTCAAGAAGGGTATCGGCCGCGGCGGTGTGAACATCAAGCTCGCCGGCATGCTGGTCGACAGGGAAATAGAAGTCTGGAGGGAACTTCCCAAGGACCAGGCGGCCCAGGAAGAGGAAGACGTCCTCCTCAGCGAATTCTCCAACGAAATCGACCAGTGGATCATCGACAAGCTCGAGGAGATCGGCTGCGACACGGCGAAGGCCGTCCTCGCATACGCCCCTGAGGACATCGCCCGCAGGGCTGATCTGGAAGAGGATACAGTTGACGAGGTATTCAGGATACTCAAAGCAGAATTTGAAGACTAATCTTATAAAGTTCATATATGGCGGAAATCAGACTAAATAAGATCATTAAAAAATACAATATCGGTCTCCAGACCCTCGTGGACTTTCTCGCGAGCAAGGGTCTCGAGGTTGACGGAAACCCGAATGCCAAGATTTCCGAGGAATTCCTTCCCGACATTGAAAAGCAGTTCGGCAAGGACCTGGAGGCGAAACTGGCATCCGAACAGATTGACATAAGGCTTACCGATATCCTGGACAAGGCAGGGAAGAAACAGGGCCCCGGCATCACAGAAGAGGATGATTACGAGCCTGTAAGGGAAACCATCATCAAGAGCACGACCTCTTTCGTCCCCTCCGAGACACCGAAGGCCGCTCCGAAACCCGAGCCCGTAAAAGAGCCCGAACCTCAGCCGGCTCCCCAGCCGGAACCCGAGCCCGTCAAGGAGCCCGAACCCGAACCGGTCCGCGAGCCGGAACCGGAACCCCAGCCGGAGCCTCAGCCGGAACCTCAGCCGGAACCCGAGCCCGTCAAGGACGAACCGGCCCATGAAAAGGAAGAGACCCCTGCAGTCGGGGAACTTCCTGCCCAGGATGAGCCAGCCCCGGCACAGGAGGAGGAAACCACCGCTGTTCCCGAGGAAAAGAAAGAGGTTTCTCCGGCTGAAACCCCGGCCAATAATGAGAAAAAGCAGGACGATTCCGCCATCGGCCTGAAAATTATCGGCAAGATAGACCTCAGCCAGTTTGAGAAAAAGAAAAAGGAATCCGGCAAGAAACGCGAAAGGATTGCAAAGGGCACCCAGAAAGTGGATGTCAACAAGATAGGCAATATCGCCGACGCCAAGCCCCGCAAGGACCAGAAGGGTCCTTCACAGAACGGTGGGCGCAAGGAAGACGCCGCCAAGGGAGGACGCAAACGCGACCGCCAGCGCTTCAAGCAGCTCACGGAGGCCGAGACCGAAGCAATGCAGAAGGAAATCCAGAAGCAGGTCAAAGAGACCTACGCAAGGATGAACGACAACAAGAAGAGCAACTTCGGAGCCAAGTACCGCAAGGAAAAGAGGGAGGCTGCAGCCAACAGGGCACAGGAAGAGATCGAGCAGGAGCTCGCCGAGAAGAAGATCCTGAAAGTCACCGAGTTCGTGACTGTCAACGATCTTGCCACCCTCATGAACAATACCCCTGTCAACGACGTTATCCGTGCCTGCATGAGCCTCGGCCTGATGGTGTCCATCAACCAGAGGCTGGATGCCGAAGCCCTCGTGCTCGTAGCTGAGGAATTCGGCTACAAGGTGGAATTCGTCACCGCCAACCTCACCCAGGAGATCGAAGGCAACAATACTCCCGACAAGGAAGAAGACCTTGTCCCCAGGCCTCCGATTATCACCGTCATGGGCCATGTCGACCATGGCAAGACCTCCCTGCTCGACTATATCCGAAAATCCAACGTGATCGCCGGAGAGGCCGGAGGCATCACCCAGCACATCGGAGCATACAACGTCGTCCTGTCCAACGGGAGGAAGATAACCTTCCTGGATACGCCTGGCCATGAGGCCTTCACCGCCATGCGAGCCAGGGGCGCCCAGCTCACCGACCTCGCCATCATCATCATCGCTGCAGACGATGCGGTGATGCCGCAAACAGTCGAGGCTATCAACCACGCCCAGGCCGCCGGTGTCCCCATGGTATTTGCAATCAACAAGATAGACAA
>CACXFP010000294.1 GCA_902766985.1 uncultured Bacteroidia bacterium
ACGTACTACAAGCCGTACAAGTATCGTATGACATTTCAACGCCGAGAACCAGACAGCGCGAAATCAATGGAGCTCTGATGGCAGCCAAGGCGACCGGCTGCAAGAATCTGCTTCTTCTAACCGATCATAATTACGAAGAGATTGAACAGGATGGTTTTCATATCAAAGTACAGCCCGTTTATGACTGGAGTCTTAGTATGTGATGTTTAAATCAACCCATCAAACTTCGTCATCGAACTAGCCTTGATGGAGTCCACGATGTCAATGTAGGGCTTCATGGCCTTGTAGTCAGAGTGGCCGGTCCATTTCATGACGACGTTGGGAGTGATGCCCATGGAGAGGGCGTTAACGATGAAGGTGCGGCGGCCGGTATGAGTGCCGATGAGGTTAGTCACATGTCCGTCACATAAAGACTCTATTAATAATCAAGCCATTATATATCTTTTAAGCCCACTTAGTCACATAGCCATCACATAAGAAATTGTCTCCTAAATCGAATAGCCAATGTACAAACAGCATCCAAGCCTTCCGCCGATAGACATAAATCAGAGAATATGGCATTATTACACGTTACCAAAATTCTTGAGTTTAGTCAGTAGCTCATCCCTTTATTTGTGTCGTCAAGACAAATTTGATGATAGTTTTGAAGGCGCAATGACCAAGAAGGATATAGCTTTTTTTGAGAGTAAATCGGCTGGGATGACGAGTGGTATGACCGGAGACTCGTTGGGTTGTACATATTCGAACTGCTGGACAAAGGCTGATACTGATGAATATGTGTTATGGAACTCATATGCTTCCTTAAAAGATGGGGTCGCGGTTCAGTCAACTGTTTTAAGACTAATCTCTGCATTTGACCCGAATGATCCTAGGAATGTATATGTATCAAATGTTCAGTACATCGATTATGAGTCGGACTATTCGTTTCGATTGACAGGAGGCATCGCAAATATGATTGCCCCACATTTTTCAAAACGTCCCTATTTTAGTGCAGAGAAGGAGCTAAGAGCAATGTTCTGGGATACAGATGGCAGATTTAATAATACGCCGGAAGGTCTATTATTCAAGGTGGACTTGAATGAACTGATTGAGAGCATTTTTGTGGCTCCGTTTTCAAAACCCTGGTACAAGGATATCATACAAGATTTGATTGGCAAATATGGCCTCGAGAAAGAGGTTCTCCATTCTGGCATATAGAATCATCGATTTTAACAGCAGGCAGCATCTTCGACCTCTCGGCTATAGCATGAGGTTTAAGAACTTAGATTAGCCCATCAAACTTCGCCATCGAGCTCGCTTTGATGGAATCCACGATGTCGATGTAGGGCTTCATGGCCTTGTAGTCGGAGTGCCGGAGGCCGGAGAAGCAACAGAAGAGATGTTCTATAACAGGGTGGACTGATTTGTGGTAATTCCGACGCAAAGTCACTATTTGTAGGTGAAAGTCCAGGAAGCATCCTTGTGCGCCTGCTCGATCTGGGCCCACTGAGGGGGCCTGGCCTCTCCCTTTTCCACCGGATGTGGGAAGAAGAATTCAAACTCGCGCAGGCTGGCCGTCGCGCTGTCGTTCCCCATTTTCAGCAAGGTATAGCCGATGTCTCCCCAATGGCCCGTCGAGGGAACGCAAAGGGTCGGCAGGAGACTATATTCCGAATAATTTTTCCTCTGCCAGCCTGTCTGCCAGACATGGTCATGGCCATGGATATATCCGCAGCAGGAAGGGCTGTCCAGCAGGAGATCCCTGACCAGTGTCTCGTGGATAGGATGGTGAGCCATCACAAGGACAGGCTTGCCGGTGTATTTCGACAATCGGTCTCCCAGCCACGCCCGCTGCCTGTCATCCAGGGCCCCGGGGGTGATCCAGGTGGTCGTATCCTCTCCCTGCTGCAGAGAGTCCAGGACGATGAAGTCGGCCCGGGGCGTCTCCACGACGTAGACACAGCGGTCATCCAGGAGGGACTTGGCCTTCTGTTCCGGGAAACACGCCCAGAAGTTCTCCCGGCGGTCGTGGTTGCCCATCGCCAAGGTGAGCGTCATGCCGGTTCCGTCCAAGGGAGCGAGGATCTTTTTCAGAAGGGCATACTCTTCCGGACGGCCCGTCAGGTAAGCCAGGTCGCCCAGGGCGATGATGTTGCGCGGCCTGGGATTCAGACGAAGGATCTCATCGACGGTCCGTTCCAGGTACGCAGGCTGATACCCTCCCGGATTGACGTGCAAGTCTGAAATGATGCATACCAGATCCTCGTCGAAACGCCCGTTCCATTTCCTGCGGAGCACGGCGCCGGAGTTGTTCCTGCCGGCGGAAAGAGCCGGCGATTCATTCAAAATCAGACCTTGGGCACCAATCATGGCCATCGTGGCCAAGAACTTCCTTCTATCCATAAAGATTACATTTTGGGTTCCTTCAAAGTTACTTCATTTTTTCAGTTTCTCAAAGGAGGCCGGCCTTCCGCGTTGCCAGCGCAGGGACAGAAAAAAACCCGGCCGAGTGGCCGGGCTTTCAGTTAATTCAGTTCGCGGAACTTGGCGACTGAAATCTTCTTGTGAGCGAGCTTGAACTTGGGTCGGACAGCATCGATGACCTTGCGGTCCTCAACGTTCTCGATCATCCTGCGAAGCTGTTTCTGGTCTGAGAGGATGTTCTTGGCAGCGCTCTTGATGAGCTCCTGGGGAACATTTCCCATTCCGTACATGGCGTACTGATAGGCTGCGAATCCCTCTGCGGCATCCTCTACATCCTTATCCTCGACCTTGAGGTCGTACTTCTGCATCAGGTAGCTCCTCACGAGATCCCACTTGAAATCCTGCTTGAAAGCATCGAAGTCCTTCTCGATCTGCTCCTTGGTGAACTTGCCCTCGTTGGCCTCGAGCAGCCACCTCTTAAGGAAGTCTTCGGGAAGGGTGACCGCGGCCTTCTCCACCAGGTAGTTCCTGATGTCCTTGGAAAGACGGTAGTCGGCCTCTTCCTTGTAGTTGGCCTTGAGCCTTTCGGTGACGGCCTTGGTGAAGTCCTCGTCATTCTTGACATTGCCCTCACCGAAGAGCTTGTCGAAAGTCTCGGTATTGGCCTCGGCGGGAACGAAGGTCTTGACATTCACGATGGTAACCTTGAAAACAGGGTCGAGGGCGGCAAGTTCTTCCTTCTTGACCTTGAGCATCGACGCCCTGTCGGTCTCATTCTCAAAGGCCTCGTTCACATTGACCTCGAAGCTTTCGCCGGCCTTGCAGCCGATGAACTTGGAACGGGCGTCTCCGGCAACGTTCCTGAGGGAGACATAGGCACCTTCGGTCTTGTGGCTTCCATTATCGAAGTCGGCGATAACGTAGTCCTCTTCCTTGGCGGCCTCGCCTTCCTGCATGGAGCCGAGCTGGTTGAGCATGTTCTCCTTCATCTCCTTCTTGGCCACCTCGGTGACGGTGATGTCATAGTAAGGCAAGCTGTCAGCCTCGGTGATGTCGAAATCGAACTTGGGAGAAAGGCCAAGGTCGAACTTGAAGGTGAAATCCTTGCCGGACTCCCACTCGTTCTTGGGCTGGTCCTCGCTGGCGAGGGGCTCTCCGAGCACATGGAGGTCATCTTCCTTGATAACCTTGTCGAGCTGCTCGTTGATCACCGTATTGACGCTCTCCACGAGAGTCTGCTCCCCGTAAAGTTTCTTGATCAGGGACATAGGAGCCTTTCCTTTGCGGAATCCCTTGAGTTCGGTGTTCCTGAGACGTTCGTTGAGCTTCTTCTTCTCGATGGCCGCATAGTCTTCGGCGGCGATTTCCAGGGTGACCTGGAGATTGAGGTCGTCAATCTGATTCTTCTGTATATTCATCTTGTTGTTCTTGATTTTTCAGAAAAGTCCGCAAAGGTAATCAAATAATATGGAATTCCAACCCGCTACGGTTCTTTGGGATACTCAATTCTGCCATGATGGGACTGCAGCAGCCATTTTTCCAGAACGGAAACAATGGTGTTGATGTCCTTGAGGGAGATGTCGGCCTGGTCGAACTGACCGGCTTTCATCTTTGAGTCCACCATCCCCCTCACAAAGGCGGATACGCTCTCCGGCGAGAAATCCTTCAGGGTACGGGACGCCGCCTCAACGGAATCGCAGACCATAAGGATGATCTGCTCCTTGGTCGAAGGCTTGGTGCCGGTGTAGCAGAACTCGGCATCATCGGCGGGGTCCCCGCCCTCGCTGACGTATTTGCTGTAGAAATATCCGGTCCTGGACGTGCCGTGGTGGGTGCGGATGAAGTCCTTGATCACATCGGGAAGCTTATATTTTTCCGCCAGGGCGAGTCCGTCAGGGACATGCTTGATGATGAGCCTCGCGCTCTCCTGGGAAGTGAGGTTGTCATGGAAACGGGGCCCCGCGGCCACCAGCGTCTCATTCTCGATGAAGCAGAGGGGGTTCTCCATCTTCCCGATGTCATGGTACAAAGCCCCTGCCCTGACTTCCGGGATGTTGGCTCCGACCTCCCTGGCCACTGCGTCTGCCATGTTCATCACCTGGAGGGAATGCTGGAACGTGCCGGAAGCCCGGCTTTCGAGCTGGCGCAGGAGAGGATTGTTGGTGTCGCAGAGCTCCAGCAGGCGGGAATTGGAAACCAGGTTGAACACCTTCTCGAAAAGGTATATGAGGGGGTATCCTGCGACCGACAGCATCGACCCCACGAAGAGATACATCAGCGCCTGGTAGACATTCCCGTTCAAGGCATCTATGAACCTGAAACCGAAATACGTAATTACCAGGGAGATGAACACTATGAACGCAGAGATGAACTGGAGCCAGCCGCGGCTGAAGTACTTGAATGTGTACAAGGACACCATGCTGGCGACGAGGAACATGGTGAAAAGTTCAACCCCGTCCTGAGCGAATATCAACAGAGGAAGCAGGGATACTATGCAGAACGGAATCACCAGCTTGTTCTTGAAGAATGCCTGGAGATATATTGCCGTAAGTGTGAAAGGCACCATGTACAGGAATGATGAATTCGTCCTGTCGACGGCAAGGGCCCCTATCGTCGCGAGAAGGAAGATGAGGAGTATGTACAGATATTTGTTCTTCTGTTCGAAAATCGCGGGATTGGAGAAGAATATGACGGCATATATGATGAAGACGAGGGCCAAGGCGATGAGGGCGTTGCCCAGCCAGAAAAGGATCCTGGGGCCGCCGTAGCCCATGCTGGCCTCGTATTCCACCTTGTAGGAATCCAGCATCTGGGCGATTTCGCCGGTGACGATCTCCCCCTTCGAGACGATGAGATCCCCCGCGCTTACATATCCCATGGTCGGGGATATGTAGTTGGCAGATTCCTCATGGACGAGGCTGGTGGTCTGCTTGTCATAGACCAGGTTGGGAGTTATGAGGTCATACACCTTCGCAGCCCTGCAGATGGAGTCCATGTTGAAACTGGGGTGCTTCGCGCCAAGGTCGGCAAGGAGCTTGGCCCTGGCGTCCGATTCCTTGTATATCTCGGTGACGGGATACTTCGCAGCCCTCTTGTCCTTCTGGATAAAGACTACATCGTTGGAAATGTCGCTATTCCTGCCGGACTTGACACCGTCGTCGGATATGATTCCCTTTGCGTAAATATCCCTGATTTCGATGATTATGGACGGTCTGAGGAACGAATGCGAGCCAAGTTCGATGGTCTCGGCGGACCTGATGCTCTTGCTCACCACCTCATCGGAATAACGGTAGTAAGGAATAATGCTGGTGCCGGCCTTGGACCTTTCTTCCTGAAGCTGTTCCTGGGTCTTGAGAATGGGGAAATCAAACTGGGACACCAGGGTCTCGTATTGCCATGGAGACCCCTTGCGATAGTCGTAATTGAATTTCGCGCTTCTCGGCATGATCAGCACGAGTACGACGAACAATACGCCCAGGGGGTAATAGATATTCTTTTTTCTCAGGAATCCCGGTTTCTTCATCATAAAAACATTTGACCGCGGCCTCCCCTACTTGAAGGGGCTGTCGGCCTCACGGGCTATGAAACTGTATGTCAACCTGTCTGTAAGGCGGGGGAAAAGCCTGTGCGCCAGGACCGTGGCCTTGCCGAGTCCGGTCAGGATCACCTGCGACTTCCTCTTTCTGAGGGCGTTTGCCATGTGCATGGCGCACTGCTCCGCACTCATCAGCTTGCCTTCCTCAAGGGGTGTGCTCCCCTGAGGGGTGCCGTCCGCGGTAAGGGCTGCGTTGCGCACGTTGGAACTGGTGTATCCGGGAGCGAACACAAGGACATTGAGGCCGTCCTTCAGATGCTCGATCCTGAGGGTGTCCAGGAAGCCACGCACCGCGTATTTGGAAGAAGAATAGCCTGTCCTGGCTGGAAGGGCGGAATAACCGGCTATGGAAATCACCCCGACAACGGACCCCTTCGACTTCAGGAGCCAGGGAAGGGCGTATTTGGTGCACTGCACGGTTCCCCAGAAATTCACGTCCATGAGGGAGTGGATCACCTTGAGGTCCAGGTCCTTGAACATCGCCCTCATGGAGATGCCGGCGTTGTTGACAAGGATGTCGATCCGTCCGAACTTCTCCACCGTCTTTTCCACCAGGACCTTGCAGTCTTCCTCCACGCTCACGTCAGCCTTCACGCAGAGTACCCTGCCGGGGTCGGAAGACACGGAAGCCGCCTCAGCCTCAAGCACGTCGAGCCTCCTGGCAGCCATCGCCACCCTGGCGCCGAAGCTGCCGAAAAGCCTCGCCGCAGCCAACCCTATCCCGGAACTGGCGCCGGTGATGATTATCACCTTGTCTTTGAAAAAGTCTGGATTCTTCACTTCGCTCAGAATGACAAAAAAGTCGGAATGACAAACTGCTATTCGACGGTCATTGCGGCGATGTCGTCGCCGTCATATGCGCCGGCGTCGAGTTTCGCCTTGATCTCCTTGAAAGCGTTCAGGGTATATTCCACATCCTCCATCGTATGGGCTGCCGTGGACACGATGCGGAAGATGATCATACCCTTCGGGATGACGGGATAGATGACCATCGAGCAGAATATCTTGTAGTTCTCCCTCAGGTCCTTTGCCATCTTGGTAGCCTGGCCGATTCCGCCCTTGATATGGATCGGAGTCACGCAGGCCTGGGCCTCTCCGATGTCGAAGCCTTCCTTGCGGAATCCGTCCTGGATGGCGTTGGTTATGGCCTTGCACTTTGCGCGCAGTGCATCCCCCTCGGGAGAATCGATGATCTCCATCCTCTTGATATTGCCGAGGACGAACGGCATGGGAAGACTCTTCGCATACATCTGGCTGCGGAGGTTGCCCCTGAAGTAATTAATGATGGAGTGGGGACCTGCCACGAAGCCTCCGATCGAGGCCATGCTCTTGGCGAAAGCGCCGATGTAGAGGTCCACACCGTCCATGCAGTGCTGCTCCTCGCTGGTTCCCCTTCCATGCTCGCCCATGAGGCCGAAACCGTGGGCGTCGTCAATCAGGAAACGGAAGGGATACTTCTTCTTGAGGGCCACGAT
>CACXFP010000295.1 GCA_902766985.1 uncultured Bacteroidia bacterium
ATCTTGCCGAGTTCGGGATGTCCGTGCTCGTCGTAAGTCATGTTGACTCCGGTAGCCTTGATGTCCTCAGGGGTGAGGTCGTGGAACACGCCTTCGGCAACGACTACGGTTCCGTAATTGATACCGAGGAGTTTCCTCTTGACGATGGCGGATATGGTCAGGTTGATGATCTTTTCAACGGTGATATCTGTCTTGTTGAACATCTCGGGAATGATGGTCATAGGGGAGTGGGTAGCCTCGCCGATTCCAAGGGCGAGATGACCGGCGGAACGTCCCATTGCACTTATGAGCAGCCAGTTGCCGGATGTGCGGGCATCTTCGTAAGCGGTGCGTGCAAGATGGGCGCCTTCGTCCTTGGCGGAGTTGAATCCGAAAGTCGGAGTGTTATCAGGAAGGGGAAGGTCGTTGTCGATAGTCTTCGGCACGTGGATATTATGGATGGGGTAGTGCTTCGCTTCAAGGAACTTGGCAATCCTGTTGGCGGTGGAAGCGGTGTCATCTCCTCCTACGGTAACGAGAAGCTTAACGTTGTTGTCCTGGAACAGACTGAGGTTGAAGTTCTTCTCAAAATCCTCATCGGTGGGTTTGAAACGGCTCATCCTGAGGTAGGAACCGCCCCTGTTGAAGTATGCGTCCGCCTTAGCGAAATTGAGTTCTTCAGTTTCGGGTTCCTTGCTGAAGAGTCCCGAGTAACCTCCGTGAAGGCCTATTACCTTGAATCCATGGGTGAGGAAGGTTTTTGTAACGGAGCATACTACGGTGTTCATGCCCGGGGCGGGACCGCCTCCGCAAAGAATGATGATAGCGTCTTTCATGATAATATTGATTTGATATTTGGTTTCTATGGTTTTATCATGCAAATTTACCTAAATTCAGTGAAAAAACATCTGTTTGCATGCGAAATCCCAGGCTGGGACCGAAATCTCCTCGACACAACTGCCGGAACCGGTGGCATCGGACGGTATCTCCAGACGCATGACGGTGTCATCGGAAGAGAAATTGGCTGCAACCAACATCGACTTCCCGCCGTATGACCGCAGGAAAGCGAAATGCCTGTCCGGATTGAAGCCGGGAGAATGATCATTGCACCAGCAGAGGTCGTAAGACGATCCTTCAGAAAAAACCGGAGAACTTGCCAGCGACATGACGGAGCGGAATCTGTCCAGGAAATGCGATTCCTTGTCTTCCAGGCCTTTGCCATGATGGATATAATCATTCAGCCTCCTGAAAGAAGCCGGACTCCACCAGTCGAAAATGCTGGTCCTGCCGTCCCTTCCGCTGAAGCCTTCGGCATCGGTCCCCCTTTCTCCGATTTCTTCTCCAGAATAAATCATGAATGGAGCCTTGTTCCATAGAAGGGAAACCGCCAGGGGAGCGAAAGCCTTCATAGCGTCTCCTGCGTATGAATCAGAGGCGAACCTGACCTCATCATGATTTTCCAGGAAATTGAGCATCCTGGGCTGAAGGGCCCCGAGTCCCTGCCAATTTCCGGTGATCCCCTTTGCTGAAGCACCAGATACGACAATGGCCCGCAGGGTGTCGTAAAGACCGGACTTATCGTAGAGGATATCGAAGCCGACCTGGTTTAAATATTTGTCGTACAGGTTCCTGTCATATACCTCTGCAATCAGCTCCACCTCGGGGAAATCCCTCTTTAGATTCGGGATCATCCAGGTGAAAAACTCCGGAGGCACCATCTCTACCATATCACAGCGGAAGCCGTCCACCCCCATGCCTGCCCAATATCTGAGGATATGAAGCATCCTGTCCCATGTTGATGTGTGGAAGTCGCAGTAATTCAGCCTTATGGTCTCCCACCAGTCATTGATTCCCGGGGCAGGGGAAAAGCAGTTGCCGCTCGCCTTGGCCGGCATTTCCCGGAAACCGGTATCTACTGGCAGGGAAAGCATTTGCGAGGGATAGTAATAAAAGTCGTTCTCCGGCTTCCAGTGGACTGACGGATCATCGCCGGCGCCCAGGACCGGATACTCGGGATGGGAAAGCCCAAGGCTGCCGTATTCCCGCCCGACATGGTTGGGAACGAAGTCTATCACAGCCTTCAATCCGTAAGAATGGGCCCTGTTTAACAACAGCTTGAATTCATCTATCCTATTGTCAGCAATATCAGCAAGATACGGATTAACATCGTAGTAGTCTACGATTGCAAAGGGCGAGCCGGCTCGACCTTTCCTGACCTGGGAAGGGGAGCAGCCGGGGCATGAATACTCGCTGGCGTGCCGGATAATTCCTGTCAGCCATATATGCGTCACTCCTAGGGTCTTGAGATATCCGAGGAATTCATCATCCAGCGACGAGAATTTGCCGCAACCGTTTTCTTGGTAGGATCCATTGGGGACGGGTTCGGAGCCATTGTCGCCCCAAAGTCTGGGAAGAATCTGGTAAATAACGGTTTTTGACATATTCAGCTCCTGCGGAATTCGCACATCGTGATGGCGGCGGCGACTGATGCGTTGAGCGACTCGCTTTTCCGCCCGGCCGTCCGTGGAATCAGGAGCCTGTCCGTCACCTCAGCTGCGACCGGAGCCGATATCCCTCTTGATTCATTTCCTATGATTATTATCGATGGAGCCGTATCCCCCTTGTCCAGGTCACTGGAAAACAGGTCATTACCATCAAGGAACGTACCGTAGGTCCTGCCATTGAGTGAAATGGCCTTCCTGCAGATGACCGTGAGGTCTGCGTAGCTGAACGGGACGCGGAAGACCGAACCCATCGTCGCCTGGACGACTTTCGGATTGAAGATGTCCACAGTGTCCAGCGAAGCATAGATTCCGTCGATGCCGAACCAGTCCGCCGTCCTTATGATCGTTCCGAGATTACCCGGGTCCCTGATAGAATCAAGGGCCAGGAAGAGCCCTTTGTCCGGAACCGTGTCCGATGATTCCCTGAATGAAGCGGGAATCCTCACAACGGCCAGGACGGGGGAGGGATTCGTGAACGAAGAGATTCGGGACATGGCCTCTTTGCCTATATCCTCAAGCCTGTAGATGTCAACGACTTCGAAATCGGATGAGACAGCCTCGGAAACGAGTTTTTCCCCTTCTACGGTAAAAAGGCCAAATGAGTCCCTGAACTTTTTCTGGTTCAGGGACCTGATCCTTTTTATCTCTGCGGAAGACAGCATTATCTCCTACTTCTGGAATACCTGCCGTGGTGTTTCTTTCTCCTGCTGAGGACCAATGCAAGTACGAGGACGAGCAGCGCGATGGCGATTATCACGTAGGTAACCGTGTTGGCATTGTCTCCCTTGACCCTCGACCACATGGCAAGAAGGGCTTCGGTGCGGTCACCGTTGTCGTGCATCATGGTGCAGCGGTCGATGACGGACTTGTCCGGATAGAGGACATAGCTTACGGGAACTGAAGCTGCCTCCGGGCCGAAGAAATAGCTGGCGTCAAGCGGTTCGTACTTGTCGGCATCCATCTGGGCTTCAAGTATCTCCTTTCCTCCGATGGAACTCACATACCCGATGACGTCCATGTTGCGGATGGCATTCTCGGGTTTGCACATGAAATCGATGAAATACCTGGCAGCCTTGACGTTCCTGGCATACTTGGGGATAACCCAGGCGTCGAACCAGATGTTGGAGCCCTCCTGGGGGACGGAATAATCGAGCTTCACACCGATTTTTTCCGCCTCGTCGATGGCCCACTGCGCATCACCGCTCCAAGACATGTTCAACCAGCCTTTCTCCTTGGTCATGAGTTCTTTACCGAAATCAGCCTCCCATCCCTGCACTCCGTCTTTCATCGAGTTGAGCCAGTTCTCCACCAAGGCGATGGATTCATCAGACGCATCCCTGGTCACCTGGTCGAGAGGAATCTTGCCGGAATCGATCTCGTCTTTCTTGAGGTATATCAGAAGGGCGGTGTAAACATCCCTGAAAGCATCCTTTACATATATCTTTCCTGCATATTTGGGATTCCTAAGGACTTCCCATGTCTTGACCTCTTCGGGGGATACGTACTTGGGATTATACAGGATTCCGGTGGTTCCCCACATATACGGCACGGCGTACTGGTTGGCATCCCTGCCACCGGCGTCGATCAGGCCCAGCATCTTCATGATGAAGGGAGCCACGTTCCCGGTGTAGTCGGGAGTGCTGCCGAAATCCCTTTCGATCGGAAGAAGGAGGTCTTCGCGGAGCATCCTCTCGATAATGTAATCGGAGGGGCATACCACATCATAGTCTTCGTGCCCCTTTTCGATTTTCGAGAGCATGACCTCGTTGATGTCGAAGAGCTGGTAAACGATCTGGACCTTTTCCCCGGTCTGTTCTTCATACCATTTTTCGAATTCGGCGATTAAGTCCTCATCGATGTAGTCGGCCCAGTTATAGACCTTCAGGGTATGGTCCCTGTCGGCGGCGGAAAGGAAGGTGGATACCGTCAATGCCACGCAAATCAGGATGGAGATGATTCTATTCATTTTATTTCTTTGTTAGTCTTGAATTTCGGATGTTGATTATGACAAGGAGGAAGAGTACGGTCAGGAAGATGATCGTCATGAGGGGACGGAGTTCCGGAGTGAGGCCGCCCTTGCGCGCATCGGCATAGATGTAGGTAGAGAGGGTCTCGAGCCCCTGGTTGCCCTTTGTGAACAGGGTCACTGCGAAATCATCGATGGAAAGGGTGAAGGCCAGGATGAATCCGGAGATCATCCCAGGCCGGATCTGGGGCAGGATAACCTTCCTGAGCGCCTGGGACGGAGTCGCGCCGAGGTCCAGGGCCGCCTCATATGTGTTGGGGTTCATCTGGCGTATCTTCGGCATGACACTCAGTACTACATAGGGGGTGCAGAACGAGATGTGCGCAAGCAGTACCGTAATATATCCCTGCCTGGCGCCGACAGCCACGAAAAGGATGAACAGGGAGATACCTGTGATGATATCGGGATTCAGCATGGGTATATCGTTCAGGAGGGTTATGCTTTTCTTCTTCCAGCCCCTGAGGTTGTGGATGCCGACCGCGGCTATGGAGCCGAGAATGGTGGAGAAAATTGCTGAAAGGATGCCTATGGAGAGGGTGTTTTCGACGGCGCGGACCAGGGAATTGCTGATCTGGCCGTTGAAGAGGTTGGAATATAACCTGAAAGACAGCCCGCTCCAGTTACCCATCACCTTCGCTTCGGTAAAGGAGAAGATTGCGATGATGACGATGGGGGAGTATAGTATCAGCAGAAGGAGCCACAGATACGATTGCGCGAGGAATTTTTTCATATCACACCTCCCGTTTCATCCTCACGGGCGTTGTCTTCACCCGAGAGGAGGGTTGTTATTCCTATCAAAACCAGCATTATGAGGGCAAGGGCGGAGCCATAGTTCCAGAATCCGTTGTTTATGTTTTCCTGGATCGTGGTTCCGAAGAGCTTCACCTTGTTCAGGGTCAGGAGTTCAGCCACGGCGAAAGTGGAAATCGTGGGCATGAAGACCATCAGGACACCGCTCCAGACGCCGGGCATCGAAAGGGGAAGGACCACCTTTGTGAATACCTTCCGAGGAGGTGCCCCAAGATCCTGCGCCGCCTCCACGTAGCTTCCGTCCATCTTGTTGAGGGTGTTATAAATAGGGTAGATCATGAACGGAAGGAAGTTGTACACCATTCCGAAGATGAGGGCCCCTTCTCCCAGCGGAAGTTTCAGGAAGTCGAACAGGGCGACCGTAGCCAGGGTCCTGACCAGCATGTTGATCCACATGGGCAGGATGAACAGAATGACAGTGACGGATGAACGGTTGAGGTCGCTCCGGGAAAGGATCCAAGCGGCAGGATAACCCAGAAGAAGGCAGAGGACGGTCGTTATAAGGGCTACCTCTATGGAATAGACGAATGTGTGTACGTCCTCCGGAGTATTCGCAAACTTGATGAAGTTCTTGAAGGAGAGGCCGCCTCCTGGATCGGTGAATGCATATACGGCAATCATGACCAGCGGAAGGGCCACGAAGAGCAGCAGGAATACCATGTAGGGCAGGGCCCAGGTTGATCGCTTAATCGTCATCGTCCTTCTCTATCTTTATGACCCCCGGAGCAATATCGATGCCGACAAGGTCTCCCTTGTCCCATACGTCGCTTGTATCGACGTAGATCCTGTCACCTTCGGGAGTTCGGACGATAAGATGGTAGTGGTCGCCTTTGTAGAGGATGGAGTGCACTTCGCCCCCAAGGACACCGGCTTCGATGTCGTCGAGCAGGTTGACGCCTGAGAACCCTACCGTCACCTTCACCTTGGTCCCTGTCTCGATCGAGGTAGGCTTGATCTTGAAGGTGCCGCCGAGGAAATCGACGCTCTCCGGAGAGGAAACAACGCCTTTGAATGTATTGCAGAGCCTTTCCTTCTTCATCACCTGGATTCCGTCCGGAGCAATGCTCATCCCGACAGTCGTTCCGGGCTCGTAGGAGGAATAATTCTGGATCATTATCTCGTTGCCGCTGTCGGTGTCAAGCAGCATCTCGTAGTGGACGCCCTTGAACGTACAGCTCGACACCTTGCCGGAGAACTGTCCGGCTTCGGGATCGGTGTGTACCGTCACGTCTTCAGGTCGGATGACGACGTCCACGGGCGCATTATCTCCGAATCCGGAATCCACGCAGGGGAATTCGTGTCCGATGAACGAAACCAGGCGGTCCCTGACCATTGTGCCGTTGAAGATGTTGCTTTCACCTATGAAGTTGGCAACAAAGGAATTGACCGGTTCATTATATATGTCTTCAGGAGTGCCGATCTGCTGGATGCGGCCTTCGTCCATGACTGCAATGGTATCGGACAGGGTCAGGGCTTCCTCCTGGTCGTGGGTGACGTAGATGAAGGTAATGCCCAGTTTCTTGTGCATATCCCTGAGCTCTATCTGCATGTCAGCCCTCATCTTGCGGTCGAGAGCGGCCAAAGGCTCGTCCAGCAGGAGGACCTTAGGCTCGTTCACGATCGCCCTGGCGATGGCGACACGCTGCTGCTGCCCTCCGGAAAGGGATTCAACGTCGCGGTCTTCATAATCCGTAAGCGTGACCATCTTGAGGGCCTTGCGCACCTTTTTGTCGATTTCCTTTTCAGGCAGTCCTTTCAGCTTGAGTCCGAATGCTATGTTGTCATAGACGTCAAGGTGGGGGAAGAGGGCGTATCTCTGGAATACGGTGTTGAGGGGTCTGCGGTAGGGTGGGATACCTGTCATGTCTTTTCCGGAGAGGAGGACCCGGCCTTCATCAGGCTGGAGGAATCCCGCTATCAGGCGGAGCGTGGTGGACTTCCCGCAGCC
>CACXFP010000296.1 GCA_902766985.1 uncultured Bacteroidia bacterium
ATGGTCGTACTTGCGGAGCCTGTAGCCGTCAGGAAGGGCCTTGTACAGATGGGAAATCTCCGAAGGCTGGAAGACATAGGCCACGGCAGACTCCTCCCCTTCCGTCTCAAGCCTCCTCCTGGCTTCGCGGACAAGGGACGACTCCCGTCCCACTAGGGATTCCCACTTGTCGAGGAAGGGGCCGATGTTCGCCTTTATCTTCTCCTCGGTCCCGAATTCCTCACCGAAGGTGTTCCTCAGGTAGGAAGCCCTCTGGCGGGCGTCCTTGGGACTACCGGTGGAGATATACCCGAACTCGGCCAGCATGATGGGTTTCTTGCTTATCTGCCAGAGCGCGCGCAGGAGTATCTCGAAAAGCCTGATGTCGGTGAACCTGTCCTCGAAGCAACCGAGGTAGAGGTCGAGGGCCACGTAGTCGAAGTCATCGGCATATTTCTGCATCAGGTTGGGATACTTCCACATTCCCTCTTCCGTGCATGCGATGTTGTAGCCGATGGGGACCCCGGCCTTGCGGCAGATTTCGTGCATGGCCTTCATCTGGACGTTCTGGTACTGTCCTATCTGCTCAAGGGTGAGGGCGCCCTGCCATTTCTGCACGGTGAGTTCGTTGGAGATCTGGAAGCAGTTGACAAGCTTGTCCCCCGAGGTAAGGTCATTCGCATAATAGGTGCTGAAGGCATCCACCATCCTGAGGAACCTGTCGCTGAAAGCGTCGGTGCCGCTGCGGAACATCTCCAGTTCCCCGATGACATTGAGCATGTCGTCGGGATAGGGAGTGACGGCCATGACCTTCAGGCCGTTTTCGCGGTAGAACCGGCACCTCTCCTTGAAGCCCTTGTACCACCTGGTCTCCACCAGCCCCCCGTCAGGCCCCGGGACAGGTTTACCGTCTGCATCCACTTCATAGGGAGGGTCCCCGGGAAGGTCGATCCTTATCCAGCCGATATTCGCCCCTTTCAGGAGGGACATGTTGTAGGGATCATCATAAGGATGACACACGCCGAGGGCCATACCGCCCATGAGTTTCTTGAACTCATCCACGGACGGGTTGCTTTGCTTTTGGAAAAGTGACCTGTAGGCCGCATCCACGACATTCCCCACCGGGTTCCTTTTTCCCCAGGTTTTCAGGCCCCAATGGATTCCGAATCCGACCAGGAGCAATGCAGCCACGACAATGCACAGGATTTTTACCAGCTTTTTCATTTTCAAGTTTGTTTCAGAATATCTATGCGATGATTAAAAATAATCAGTTTTTATCTTTTTTCAAAAAAAATCGACATCCCGGCGCCGGCATGGAATAAAATTGCTATTTAAAACGATAAAAATAAAAAAAAAAAGTTGTATCGTTTTAATTATTTTACTATATTTCAGCCAAATTCTAAGCCTGACCTGCATTTTTTATACACTTTAACCAATATTCTCACTAAACTTACCCGTAATGTTTAAAAAATTCATTGGAACAAGTCTCCTCGGCCTCATGATCGCGGCCGGGATGATTGTATTCCCCGCGAGCACGCTGTCCGCCGGGAATGCGCCTTCCACCCAGGAACCCCAGCGGTCCAGGACCGTAAGGGGAACGGTGACCGATGAGAACGGGGCCCCCGTACCGGGAGCCGGCATCGTTGTGGTCGGCACCAATGTCGGCACGAACACCGACATGGATGGAAACTTCACCATCGATGTGCCTCAGGGCGCAAAGATCGAAATCTCATTCATCGGATACCTCACCCAACAGGTATCCCCCTCATCTTCGACAGTCAACATCCAGCTGTCACCGGATGTGGAAGCACTTGAAGAAGCTATCGCCATCGGTTACGGTACCGTCAAAAAGAGCGACCTCACAGGCGCCGTAGCCACCGTAGCCGCCAAGGACTTCATCAACCAGCCTGCCAGCACCTATGTGAGCGTCCTGGCGGGAAAAGTATCCGGACTTACCGTGCGCAGGACCAACGGAAGCGCAGGCCGCAGCAGCACGATCCGAGTCAGGGGCACGAACTCCATCAAGGGAGGGAACGACCCCCTCATCGTGGTTGACGGCAACTACGGAGGCATGCCTGACGCAAACGACATCGTGAGCATCGAGGTTCTGAAGGACGCCTCAGCTACGGCGATCTACGGATCCCGCGGAGCCAACGGCGTCATCCTCGTTACCACCAAGAGGGGACGGACAGGGAAGCCTACCGTAAACCTCTACTCGGACGTATCCGTTGACAAGATCATCAACAGGTACGACATGCTCAACTCCTATGACTTCGCCAAGCTGAACTCGGAGGCTGGGTTCTACACCTGGACAGATGAAGAACTGAACACCTTCAAGAACGGCCCGACCACCAACTGGCAGGACGAAATCTTCCGCACCGCGGTGTCACAGAACCACAAAGTCGCCATCTCCGGAGGAAGCGACCGCGTAAGGTACTACCTTTCCCCCTATTGGAACAAGAGGAATGGAACCCTGAGGAACAACTGGTCCGAGGGGTACGGCATCAGCGGCAAACTCGACCTTGACCTCAGCGACAGGGTCACCCTCCAGACAGAGCTCAATGCGGGCCACGGAGAAAGCCAGAACGCCACCTTCTCGGACAGCAACTACACCTCCCTGCCGATTACCGCCCTTCTGTGGGCGCCGATCGAACCCGTCATCGACGCCGTCACGGGGCATTACTCCTCAAACGGAAAAGGAACCGGCACCCTCCTCAACCCTGTCCTTCTGACAACCAACGATGACCGCAACTACTCAAACTCCGGGAGCGCCATCTTCAACCTGAAGGTCAATATCCTGGACGGTCTCGACTTCAACGGCAAGTTCTCCCTGTCGCAAAGCAACGGCTGGCACAACGAATACCAGAGTTCCGAGCGTAACAACGGGACCAGCGCCATTGCCGGCAAGAGTTCAAGTAACTCAAAAAGCTGGCTGCTCAACGGGTATCTCACCTATACAAAGACCTTTGCGGACGTGCATAACTTCCAGGCAATGGCCGGTTTCGAGGAGACCCGTTCTTCCGGGGAATCCCTGAGCGGGAAAGCGCAGAGCCTGCCCATCGAGAGCTTCAAGTGGAACAACCTCGGCCTTTCCGCCCCGATGATATCCGTGGGCTCAGGCTATTGGAACTCCGCGATGCGTTCCTTCTTCGGACGAGTCAATTACAATTATGCCAACCGCTATTACCTGACTGCCAACTTCCGCGCCGACGGTTCCTCAAAGTTCCGCGACGGTAAGAAATTCGGCTATTTCCCTTCCTTCTCGCTCGCCTGGAACGTTGCCAACGAGCCGTTCATGCAGGATCAGGAGCTGGTTTCCACCCTGAAGATCAGGGGAGGATGGGGAAAGACCGGCAACCAGGCCGTGGGCGACTATGCCACCTACACCTCCGCCAGGGGCAAGGGCATGACCTGGGGAACCGGGAGCATCGTGGCGGCCTACATGGACCAGGCCGGATCCGACCTCAACCTTACCTGGGAGACCACCGCACAGACAGATATCGGAGTTGACCTCGGACTCTGGGACGACCGTCTCGGATTCACCTTCGACTGGTACAAGAAAAACACCACCGACCTGCTCGCAGGAGTGAACGTTCCCGGCTATTCGGGAGGCGACAAGGAATACGGACGCACCGAAATCACCACCAACGTGGGTTCAATGATGAACAGGGGCTGGGAAATCGGTATCCGCTACAACGTCATCCGGACCAGGGACTGGAACTGGGACATGAACCTCAACCTGGCGCGCAACGTCAACAAGGTGACAGACATCGGAGAGAACGACATCATCTACGGTGACACCTTCCGCGGAACCGGAAAGATTTCTCCTTTCGTGATCATGAAGGGAGAAGCCCTCGGTGCGATAAGGGGTCTCCACTACCTGGGCATCTGGCAGGAGAGCGAGTCCGCAGAGGCCGCCCTTTACGGCCAGTATCCCGGAGACTACAAGTACTATGACAAGGACGGAGACCATTCCTACGACCCCGACGACTACGAGATTATCGGCAAGTCCAACCCCGATCTTTCGCTAGGTTTCAACAACACCGTGACATGGAAGAACTTCACGATGAATATCCTCTTTGATGCGGTATTCGGACGCGACGTCCTCAACTATACGTACATGATGATCAACGAGCGTCAGGAAGGATGGTACACAGCCGCGACCTCGAAGAACCGCTGGACTCCTTCCAACCCTAATGCTGAATTCTGCAAGGCCGGCAGCAATTCCGCCCAGGTGCAGATGCTCTCCGACCACTACATGCAGGATGCAAGCTACATCAAGCTGCGCAACCTCAGCCTGGCCTACAGGATACCCAGAAAGGTCTTCAAGTGGGCTGACGTCCAGGTTTCCGTGAGCGGACAGAACTTCCTGACCATCACGAAATACAAGGGCTACGATCCTGAGGTCAACTCCAACAGCGACGGCAATGACGTTTCCGCCGGCTGCGACTACTACGCCTATCCGCTCCCGGCATCCCTCTCATTCGGTCTGACCATAACTTATTAATTTCCAGGTATTGACCACTAAATAGAACAAGAGTATGAAAAAGATTATAACCTCTTCGATATGCGTGGCGGCACTTGCTCTCCTCTTCTCCTGTACAGGGAACAACGAGTTCCTCAAGGAAGATCCAAGGGGAATGGTCACCACGGAGAATCTCATGAGCAACACTGACAACATGCAGCTCATGATAAACGGACTCTACTGGATCTGGCAGAGAGCAATGACCCGTCCTTATGAAAGTCCCGAATGCAAACAGAACAGCTCGGACGACCGGCTCGGACTCCCCCCTGTGAGGGAAGAGGACGGACAGTGTGAGACGAATTCCCCGATCTCCGCGGCCGGCGACGGATTCATCACCAAGGGATGGGAAAGGTGCTGGAACGTGATAAACCAAGCCAACTCCATCATCAACAACGCCAGAGAAGACGATGGAGGAGACAATACGAAGCTCCATGAACTTGTGGGCCAGGCCCATTTCATTAGGGCATACACCTACCTCTATCTCGTACGCTACTTCAACAATATCCCGCTGGTAACTACGGCCTACGACCCCGACAAAGACAGGAGCCTGACCGTATCCCCTTCCTCGGATGTTTACGAACTCATCGTAGACGACCTCAAGAAAGCGGAGGAATGGCTGCCGCTGAAATATGACAATCCTCTCCTTTCCAACGGAGGAAGCGTTACACGCGCTGCCGCAAAGGCCCTCCTCGCAAAAGTTTACCTCCAGAGGGCGGGTTTCCCCTGCAACGGCGGGAATGCCGACTACAAACTGGCGATGGACAAGGCAAAAGAGGTCATCGACAATGCCGGGACCTACGGCCTTGGCCTCTATGACCACTACTACCAGATCTGGGATCCCTACTGGAAACCCAATACACATCAGGGGAAGGAGGAAGTCCTTCTCTTCATTGCCTGCGACGGCACCGACGACGGATATTCCGTACGCTCTCCGAATCCCAGCCGCCCTGCCGACGACCCCTTCAACGGATGGTACCTGTTCCAGTCCGAACTCTACTTCTTCATCTACTTCCCTGAAGGGGAACGCAAGGATTTCACATTCGTAACCGATTTCTACTATAAAGAAGGCGGAGAGGTGAAACACAAGACCTGGCAGGAACTCCAGATCGGCCACCCGATGTACCGGAAATGGTGGGCGGACGACCTCACTGAAGGATGGACCTGGGACGAAAAAGGCCCCGGTGGAAACTGGCTGAACAACATGAACGCCTGCGCCACCTGGTATAACGGCCGCGACATAATAATGCTGCGCTATGCCGACGTCCTGCTCACCTATGCCGAGGCACAGTGCCGGGTGGACGGCTCGCCCAATGCCATGGCATACGACTGCCTGAACCAGGTCCGCAACCGCGCCAAGGGCGGGGTCGGCACCACCTCCGAAAGCCTTTCCGGCCTGACAGCGGAGCAGTTCCTGGATGCAGTGGTATGGGAGAGGGCCTATGAGTTCGCCGGAGGAGAATTCGAGAGCAGGTGGTTCGACCTGATCAGGCTCGAACTTGTGGAGAAGGCCACCACCACGGCGGATTCCGCAGGTCCGATGATGCCCTATCCCCCGTCGATGTCAAAAGGCTGGAGGTATGAGCCGTCAGACTTAATACCTGCCCTGTCAATGCTTGAACTGCAGAAGCCGTATACCAAGCACGACTACTTCCTGGAGATTCCGACCGGCGACGCCACCTTGAACCCCAACCTCAAGGACAACAACGCCAATCTGAGATA
>CACXFP010000297.1 GCA_902766985.1 uncultured Bacteroidia bacterium
AGCCATATAAATCGCCTTTGAGGCACACACGAATCATGGAAGAAAAAAACAACGGCGGACAGGAAAAATCCACTGGAAATTACACGAATGAAGGCAGGAAACTCAGACCGAGGAAGAAAGTAGGTTACGAAAAACCCTACGGAGAGCACAGGCCTTACGGAGAACGCAGGTCATCCGGCGAGTACAAGCCGCATGGGGAACACAGGTCTTATGGAGACAGGCCCCAAGGCGACCGTAAACCCTACGGAGAGCGCAAAACCTATGGAGGACAGAAACCATATGGTGAGCGCGGCAGTTTCCACGGCCATGAAGACGGCGACCGCAAACCTTTCGGAGAACACAGGCCCTTCGGCGAGCGCAAGTCCTTCGGTGGCCATAAACCCTTTGGCGAAAGGAAGCCTTACGGCGAAAGAAGATCATCCGGAGAGCACAGGCCCTTCGGTGAGAAACGGTCCTTCGAAGACCGTAAACCCTTCCACTCCAAGAGGAATGAGCCCCGCTTCACCCCTACCGACGAAGCAGGGATCAATGAAATGCTGAGGAATAAACCGGCGATAGATCCTTCCTCCACCGATCCCGGGACGGTACAGACGCCCATCAAGGAAGTGGAAAGGCTCAACAAATTCATCGCCAATTCGGGAGTCTGCTCCCGCAGGGAGGCAGACACATATATCCAGGCAGGTGTGGTTACCGTGAACGGAGAAGTCGTCACCGAACTCGGAACCAAGGTCAACGTCCTCACCGACGATGTCCGCTTCAACGGGGAAAGGCTCAAAGGGGAAGCCAAGGTTTACATCGTGATGAACAAGCCGCGCGGCTATGTCACCACGGCCAGCGACCCCCATGCGGACAAGACGGTCATGGACCTGATCCGCGGCTGCAAGACCAGGGTATTCCCCGTAGGACGGCTTGACAAAAACACCACCGGCGTCCTGATGTTCACCAATGACGGGGAAATCGCCGAAATGCTCACCCACCCTTCTTTCAACAAGAAGAAAATCTATCAGGTAATCCTTGACAAGGCCCTCGAAGAAGAAGACAAGGCCAGGATCATGGAAGGGGTCGAGCTCGGCGACGGTGTCGTCAAGGCTGACGAACTGGAATACATAGATGCCGAAGACCACAGGAGGCTCGGAATTGAGATCCACTCCGGAAAGAACCGCGTTGTCAGGAGGATCTTCGAATCCCTCGGCTACACGGTCAAGGCCCTCGACAGGGTTTATTTCGCCGGCCTCACGAAGAAAGGCCTCCAGAAGGGCGAATGGAGATATCTCACGACTGGAGAAATCAATATCCTGAAGATGGGTGCCTATGTCTAAGGAGCACAAGGCGGGATTTGTCAACATAATAGGGAACCCCAATGTGGGGAAATCCACCATGATGAACGCGATGGTGGGTGAGAAGCTCTCCATCGTCACCGCCAAGGCCCAGACGACGAGGCACAGGATAATGGGAATCGTAAATACTGAAGACTGGCAGATAGTCTATTCGGACACGCCTGGTATCCTGAAACCGAACTACAGGCTCCAGGAGAGCATGATGAACTTCGTGGACGCCGCAATCGGAGACGCCGACATAATCCTGTATGTGACCGATACCATCGAGAAATGGGACAAGAATGCGGCCTACGTGGAGAAGCTTTCCCGTATTGAAGTTCCCGTCATCGTCGCCATCAACAAAATCGACATCAGCGACCAGGAGAAGGTCACCGCCCTGATGGCCGAATGGAAGGAAAGGCTTCCGAAAGCGACGGTCATTCCCGTATCCGCCAAAGAAAGGTTCAACCTCGACAGCATCCTAGACACCATCATTGGCAGCCTTCCCGTCTCGCCACCATGGTTCGACAAGGATGCGTTTACCGACAGGAACCTGAGGTTTTTCGCTTCGGAGATATTCCGTGAAAAGATCCTTGAGAACTACCGGGACGAGATTCCCTACAGCTGCCAGGTCGAGATCGAGCAGTTCAAGGAGGGAGAGGAAAGGTATGAGATCAGCGCCGTCATCTACGTGATGAGGGATTCCCAGAAGGGGATCATCATAGGGAAGGGAGGGTCCGCCCTCAAGCGGACCGCGACCGCCGCAAGGATGGAGATGGAGGACTTCTTCCAGAAAAAGGTGTTCCTGACGACCTTCGTCAAGGTGGACCCGGACTGGAGGGACAAGAAAATGGAACTAAGGAAATTCGGATACGAAGAGTAAAATTTGTTTATGAGCAAAGAAGACGAAGAGTGGGATGACGGAGTGAACGAAGCCCCTATCGAAGATGAAGGGGCGGCGCCTTCCGGAAAATACCAGAAACTGCTGGGATCTGACAGCCGTAAATACAAGCTGTCCGGGATGTTCAAGGACTGGTTCCTGGACTACTCCTCCTATGTAATCCTGCAGAGGGCCGTTCCTCACATCGTCGACGGCCTGAAACCGGTGCAGAGAAGGGTCCTCCACGCCATGTTCAGGATGGACAACGGCAGCTACACCAAGGTGGCCAACATCGTCGGCCAGGCCATGCAGTACCATCCGCACGGCGACGCTTCCATCCTCGGCGCCCTGGTCCAACTCGGGCAGAAAGGCTATCTGGTCGACTGCCAGGGAAACTGGGGAAACATCCTTACCGGCGACAGCAATGCCGCCCCCAGGTACATTGAAGCCAGGCTTAGCAAATTCGCGAAAGAAGTGGTCTTCGACCCCAAGGTCACCAACTGGATGACATCCTACGACGGACGCAACCAGGAGCCCACCGAACTTCCCGTCCGTTTCCCCCTCCTTCTCGCACAAGGCACGGAGGGCATCGCTGTCGGAATGGCGTCAAAGATCCTTCCCCACAACTTCAATGAACTCATAGACGCTTCCATAGACATCCTCGAAGGCAGGGATTTCACCATCTATCCCGACTTCCCCACCGGAGGATTCGCAGACTGCTCCAAATACAACGACGGCCGCAGGGGCGGCTCCGTCAAGGTGCGCGCCAGGATTGAGAAAATCGACAAGAACACCCTCGCAATCACCGAGATCCCCTATGGCAAGACATCCGAGATCATCAAGGATTCGATAGTAAAGGCCAAGGAAAAGGGCAAGATCAAGATCAAGAAGATCGAGGACATGACCACCGAAAAGGTGGAGATCGTCATCCATCTTCCGAACGACGTCTCTCCCGACAAGACCATTGATGCTCTCTACGCTTTCACCGACTGCGAGGTGAACATCGCCCCCAACGCCTGCGTCATCGCTGACAGCAAGCCTCAGTTCCTCAGTGTCAAGGATATACTCATCTATGATACCAACCATACGAAGGATCTTCTTGAACAGGAACTGAAAATCAGGCTCGGGGAACTCGAGGACGAATGGCACTATGACTCCCTCGAAAGGATATTCTTCGAGAACAGGGTTTACAAGATACTCGAGCAGGACCAGAAGAGCTGGGAGCAGCAGGTCCAGGACATCTTTGACAAGATGAAGGAGTATCAGGACATGGTCCGCAGGGAAATCCTGATGGAGGACATCCTCAGGCTGGTCGAGAAACCTGTCCGCAAGATTTCGAAGTTCGATACGAAGGCCATGGACGAGAAGATCGCCCAGATCGAAGACGAGATCCGTAAGGTCAGCGACCAGATAGAGCATATCACCAAGTATACCATCGATTGGTTCAAGAGCCTCAAGAAGAAATACGGAGCAGACTGGCCCCGTCTGACCGAAGTAACTAACTTCGAGCAGATTGCGGTGACCAAGGTGGTGAACAACAACGCCAAGCTTTCCGCCAATATGGAAGAGGGTTTCGTCGGCATAGGACTGAAGAAGGATGACAATGCAGAGTATGTGTGTGACTGCTCCGACCTCAGCGAGGTCATAGTCATTGCCAAGGACGGAAGATACTGGGTCAAAAAGGTGACTGACAAGGAGTTCTTTGCCAAGAACCTCCTATACGTAGGCGTGTTCAACCGCGGGGACGACCGTACGATCTACAACATGATCTACCGGGAAGGCAAGTCGGCTGTCACCTATGCCAAGAGGTGCTCCATCACCAGCGTTACCAGGGACAAGGAGTATAACCTCACCCAGGGAAGCCCCGGTTCCTCCATCCTCTGGTTCACCGTCAACCATAACGGTGAAGCAGAGACGGTCAAGATTTATCTCCGTCCCAGGCCGAAACTCAAGAAGACGAACATGGAGTACGATTTCTCCACCCTGGCGATCAAGGGAAAGACTTCCAGGGGCAACCTCGTTAGCAAGAACCCCATCCAGAAGATCGTCATGAAGTCGAAGGGGGTTTCTACCATCGGCGGCAAGAATATCTGGTATGACGCTGACATCCAGAAACTGAACGAGGATGGCAGAGGTATCCTCCTCGGAGAGTTCGAAGGACAGGACAAGGTGCTTGCCATCTTCAAGGGCGGAACCTACTATACCACGAGCTTCGACCTGAGCAACCGCTATCAGGGAGAAGTGCTGAAGGTGGAGAAGTTCGACCCGGACCGCACTTACACCGTCCTCTATTGGGACGGAAGTGCGAAGGCATTCTATATCAAGAGATTTTCCTTTACTGAAAGCGACAACAGTCCCCTTTCGTTCATTTCCGACAACAAGGGGTCGTACCTCGTTGACATCAGCGAGGACGCGCACCCCAGGTTCGAGGTCATATTCGGAGGGAAATATTCCCACAGAGAGCCGGAAGACTATCTGGCGGAGGAATTCATCGCCAAGAAGGGACTTGCAGCCAAGGGAAAGAAATGCCATTCCTACGACCTTAAGGCTGTCAAATTCATAGAACCGCTTCCCGAAGATGAACCGGAAGACGAGGATACGGCTCCGGAATCCGAACCGGGAACCGCTCCTGCAAACACTCCGGGGATCTCCGATGATCAGACACCGGAAGTTCCTGAAACAGAGTCTCCCGTAGTACCGGACGTACCCGATGGCGGTAGCGACGATGACCCCTCCTCCCCTCTAGACCTCGACATAGATTTCGAACCCACCCTGTTCTGATGATAATCTCTCTGACAGGATTCATGGGCTCCGGGAAGAGCAGCATCGGCAAGGTTCTCGCCGAAAAACTGGCATGCCCTTTTTATGACCTGGATTCCCTGATTGAAG